>NZ_JBSFNC010000207.1:0-13213 GCF_053586895.1 Amycolatopsis sp. NPDC003731
GGATCGCGCACCACGCCGTCACCGGCGGGGACGGCGCCGCGGGTCACCACGACCAGGCGGGCGTCCTCGGGCGCGTCGGCGAGCCAGGCCTGCACGTCCGCCAGGACCCGGCCGGTCAGTTCCAGGGGGTCCTCGCCGGTGGCTTCGAGCACCTGGACGTGGTCCGCGGGCGCGTCCCCGGTCGCCGGAACCTCCGCCCACTCCAAGCGGAACAGCGCGTCACGGTTCGCCGCCGCGCCGAGCTGTTCGGTCGACACCGGCCGGGAGACCAGCGAATCCGCCGTCACGACGAGACCGCCGGCTTCGTCCGCGGCCTGGACCGACAGCGCGTCCGGGCCGCTCGGGGCGAGCCGGACGCGCAGCGCGGACGCCCCGGCGGCGTGCAGGACCAGGCCGTTCCAGGCGAACGGCAGCACCGGGCGGCCGGGCTCTTCGGTCGTGGCCGCACCGGCCATGCCCGCGTGCAGGGCCGCGTCCAGCAGGCCGGGGTGGAGGCCGAAGCGGGCCGCGTCCGCGCGGTCGTCTTCGGAGAGCGAGACCTCGGCGAACACCTCGGCACCGCGCCGCCACACCGCCCGCAGGCCCCGGAACGACGGCCCGTAGGCGTACCCGCGCTCGACGAGCCCGTCGTAGAAGTCCTCGACGTCGACGCGCTCGACGCCGGCAGGCGGCCACGCGGTGAAGTCGAACGCCTCGGCCGCTTCCGCGGAAGCGGCCAGGAAGCCGGTCGCGTGCCGGGCCCAGACCTCGGCCCCGGCGTCCTCGCGCAGGGAATACACCTCGACCGCGCGCGAACCGGTCTCCCCCGGCGCGCCCACGACGACCTGGATCCGGACCCCGCCGTGGTCGGGGACGACCAGCGGGGCCTCGATGACGAGCTCCTCGAGGACCGGGCAGCCGGCTTCGTCCCCGGCCCGGACGGCCAGCTCGACGAGCCCGGTGCCCGCGACCAGCACGACCCCGCCGATGACGTGGTCGGCCAGCCAGGGGTGCGACTTCAGCGACAGCCGCGCGGTGAAGACCAGGCCGTCGGACTGCGGCAGCCGCACGACCGCGCCCAGCAACGGGTGGTCGGCCGCGACCTGCCCGAGCGAAGCCGCGTCGGTGGCCTGCGCGGCCGGGTGCAGCCAGTAGTTCCGCTGGTCGAAGGCGTACTTCGGCAGGTCGACGAAACCGGTCACCGGCGGCAGCAGCGCGGACCAGTCGACCGCTGTCCCGTGGACGAACAGCTCGGCGACCGCGGCGATCAGCGCGGTGGCTTCCGGCCGGTCGTCCCGCAGGGCCGCGACGCAGGTGACCTCGGCCGTCTCCTCGACGAGGGCGGTCAGCGCCGCGCCCGGCCCGAGTTCGACGAACAGGGAGGCACCGGACTCCGCCGCGGCCGTGACGCCCTCGGCGAACCGCACCGGCCGCCGGACGTGCTCGGCCCAGTAGCCCGGCTCGGTGAGCTCGCCGGGCTCGGCGAGCCGGCCGGTCACGTTGGAGACCAGGGGGATTTCCGGCTCGTGCCAGGTCACGCCGGCCAGCTCGGCGGCGAACTCGGCGAGCATCGGCGCCATCCGCGCGGAGTGGAACGCGTGGGAAACCTTGAGCTGCTTGGTCTTGTGCCCGCGCTCGCGCATCCGGGCGGCGGCCGCGAGGACCGCGTCTTCGTCCCCGGAGAGGACCACCGCGGACGGGCCGTTTATGGCCGCGAGTTCGACGCCGTCGCCGAGCAGTCCGGCGATCTCGGCTTCGGACGCGGCGACGGCCACCATCGTCCCGCCCGGCGCCAGTGCCTGCATCAGCCGTCCGCGGGCCGCGACGATCCGGGCCGCGTCCGGCAGTGAGAACACGCCCGCGGCGTAGGCGGCGGTGAGCTCGCCGATGGAGTGGCCGAGCACGACGTCCGGCCGGACGCCCCAGGACTCCGCGAGCCGGAACAGCGCGCTCTCCACCGCGAACAGCCCGGCCTGGGTGAACATCGTCTGGTCCAGCAGCCCGGTGCTGGCCGGCACCGCGCCCAGCACGACGTCCCGCACGGGGTGCCCGCCCCGGCCGGCCAGGCACTTGTCCAGTTCCGCGCAGGCTTCGTCGAACGCCGTCGCGAACACCGGGTACCGGTCGTACAGCTCGCGGCCCATCCCGAGCCGCTGCGAACCCTGGCCGGGGAAGACGAAGGCGACCTTGCCCGGCCGGGCCGAACCGGTGACCACGCCGGGCGCGCGTTCTTCACGGGCCAGCGCCCGCAGCCCGGCCACGGCCTCTTCGTCCGTTCCGGCGACGACGACCGCGCGGTCGTTCAGCAGCGCCCGGCTCGTCAGCAGCGCACTCGCCAGCCGAGCCCTCGGCGCACCGGACTCAAGGGCGTCCGCGAGGCGGCCGGCCTGGGCCGCCAAGGAGGTCGGGCTGCCCGCGGAAACGACCAGCGGCAGCGGCCCCTCGACGGCCGGTTCATCCGGGACGGTGTCCGCCTCGGGCGCCTCCTCCAGGATCAGGTGGGCGTTCGTGCCGCTGATCCCGAACGCGGACACCCCGGCCCGGCGGGGCCGGTCTTCGCGCGGCCACTCGCGCGCCTCGGTCAGCAGCTCGACCGCACCGGCGGACCAGTCGACCTCCGGCGTCGGCTCGGCCACGTGCAGGGTCGGCGGCATGGCGCCGTGCCGCAGTGCCTGGACCATCTTGATCACGCCCGCGACCCCGGCGGCCGCCTGCGTGTGCCCGAAGTTCGACTTGACCGAGCCCAGCCACAACGGCCGTTCGCGGCCCTGGCCGTAGGTCGCCAGCAGCGCCTGCGCTTCGATCGGGTCGCCGAGCGCGGTGCCCGTGCCGTGCGCCTCGACGATGTCCACGTCGGACGCGACCAGCCCGGCCCCGGACAGGGCCTTGCGGATCACCCGCTGCTGCGAAGGCCCGTTCGGCGCGGTCAGGCCGTTGGAGGCGCCGTCCTGGTTGACCGCACTGCCGCGGATCACCGCGAGGATCCGGTGCCCGCGTTCCTGGGCCACGGAAAGCCGTTCGAGGACGAGGACGCCGGCGCCCTCGGCCCAGCCGGTGCCGTCGGCGGTCGAGGAGAAGGCCTTGGAGCGGCCGTCGGCGGCCAGCACCCGCTGCCGGGAGAAGGCCACGAACGTGCCGGGCGTCGGCATCACCGTCGCGCCGCCGGCCAGCGCCATCGAGCACTCGCCCGCGCGCAGGGCCTGGGCGGCGAGGTGGATGGCCACCAGCGACGACGAGCACGCGGTGTCGATGGTGACGGCCGGCCCTTCGAGCCCGAAGACGTAGGACACCCGGCCCGACGCCACGCTCGACGCCGCCCCGATGCCCGCGAAGGCTTCCAGGTCCGGTGTGATCGCCCCGGCGCCGTAGCCCTGGGTGAAGACGCCGGAGAAGACGCCGACGTCGCTGCCTTTCAGCGAAAGCGGGTCGACCCCGGCGTCCTCCAGGGCCTCCCACGACGTCTCCAGCAGCACCCGCTGCTGCGGGTCCATGACGAGGGCCTCGCGCGGCGAGATGCCGAACAGGCCCGCGTCGAAGTGCCCGGCGCCGCGCAGGAACCCGCCCTGGCTGGTGTAGGACGTCCCGGGGTTGTCCGGGTCCGGGTCGAACAGGCCGTCCAGGTCCCAGCCGCGGTCGTCGGGGAAGCCGGAGAGGGCGTCGACCCCGTCGGCCACCAACCGCCACAGGTCTTCGGGCGAGGACACGCCACCGGGGAACCGGCAGGCCATGCCGACGACCGCGAGCGGCTCGTCGGCGTGCCGGGCGCCCTGCTTGCGCAGGCTGTGCAGCTCCGCCGTGACGCGCTTGAGGTACTTGAGGAGTTTTTCGTCCGTGGCCATTCCTGGGTCCTCACAAGGGTTTGCTGGGAGCGTGGGTCTCGAACCGGGTCAGGTGAGGCCCAGCTCCTCGTCGATGAAGTCGAGGACTTCGTCGGCGGACGCGGCCTCGAGCCGGTCCGCCAGCGTTTCGCCGTCCGGGTCGTCGCTCACCCCGTTGCACCGGGCCACCAGGCCCTGCAGCCGGAGGGTGAGGCCGGTCTTCGTGGATTCGTCGAGGACCAGCCCGCCGAGCAGGGCCTCGACGTCTTCGAGCCGGGCGTGCACGACCGAAAGCGCGTCGTCGCCGGCGCCGAGTTCGTCGCGCAGGTACCGGGCGAGGACCAGCGGGGTCGGGTAGTCGAAGGCGAGCGTCGCGGGCAGCTTCAGCCCGGTGCTCTCCCGCAGCCGGTTGCGCAGGTCGACCGAGGTGAGCGAGTCGAACCCGGCGTCCTTGAACGCGGTGTCGGCGCGGACGGCGTCCGGCCCGGCGTGCCCGAGCACCGCCGCGACCTGGTTCCGCACCAGGTCGACGAGCAGGGCCTCCTGCTCGTCCGCGCCCAGCCCGGCCAGCTTCCGCAGCAGGTCGTTGTCCACTGTGGACGCGCTCTGAGCCTGCCGTCGCCCGGTCCGGACCAGGCCGCGCAGCAGGGGCGGCACGGTGCCGCCGGCCCGGACCTCCCGCAGGTCGAGCTTGACCGGCACGAGCAGCGCGGGCCGGGCGGCCAGCGAGGCGTCGAACAGGGCCATGCCCTCCTCGGCCGTGATCGGCCGCACGCCGCCGCGGCTCATCCGGGCCTGGTCGGTGCCGCCGAGGTGCGCGGTCATGCCGGTGGCCTGCTCCCACAGGCCCCACGCCAGCGACAGGCCGGGCAGGCCCGCGGCCCGGCGGCTCGCCATCGCCGCGTCCAGGAACGCGTTCGCGGCCGCGTAGTTGCCCTGGCCGGGCGAGCCGAAGACGCCGGAGCCGGAGGAGAACACGACGAAGGCGTCGAGGTCGAGGTCGCGGGTGAGTTCGTCGAGGTGGCGGACGGCGTCGACCTTGGGCGCGAAGACCTTGGCCAGCCGGTCCGGGGTGAGCGTCCCGATGACGCCGTCGTCGAGGACGCCCGCGGTGTGGATGACGCTCGCCGGGCGGTGTGCGTCGATCAGGGCGGCCACCTGGTCGCGGTCGGCCAGGTCGCAGGCGACGACGGAGACGTCCGCGCCGGCCGCGGTGAGGTCGGCGACCAGGTCCTTCGCGCCATCCGCGGCCAGGCCGCGGCGGCTGGCCAGGACCAGGTTCCGCACGCCGTGCCGGGCGACCAGGTGCCGGGCCACGAACTCGCCGAGCACCCCGGCTCCGGAGACCAGGACCGGCCCGCGCAGGCCGGATACCGGTGCCGCGTCGGCGCCGGCCAGGCGCGGGACGTGGAGGGCCGCGCCGCGCACGGCGACCTGCGGCTCCCCGGTGGCCAGCACCGCGCCGAGCGGGACTTCGCCGTCGGTGTCCAGCAGAACGATCCGGTCCGGGTTTTCCGCCTGCGCGGACCGGACCAGGCCCCAGACCGCCGCCGCGGCCGGGTCGGTGACCGGGGTGTCCCCGGCGGGCACCGCGCCGCGCGTGACGACGACCAGCCGCTCCGCCTCCGGCTCGGTCAGCCAGGTCTGCAGCTTCTCCAGGACGCGGGACGTCGCCGCGAGCGGGGACTCGCCGCCGGGGACCTCGAGCACGTCGGCGACGCCGTCGGCTTCGTGACTCCCGGGGAGTTCGATCCAGTTCACCTGGAACAGCGAGTCCTGGGTGCCGCTCGGCGGCCCGACGGACACCGGCCGCAACACCACTTCCCTGGCCGTGACGACCAGGTTGCCGGCGCCGTCGACCGCTTCCAGGGCACCTCCAGGCGCCAGCCGGACCCGTAGGGTCGACGCGCCTTCGGCGTGCAGGGTCAGGCCGCGCCATTCCATGGGCTGCGTCAGGCCGTCGTCGCCGGACAGGGCCGCGTTCAGGAGCGCCGGGTGGAGGACGAAGGCGCCGGCGTCGACGCCGTCGGGCAGGGAGACTTCGGTGACGATCTCGTCGCCGGCCTGCCCCGCGCCCGGAGGCGGCGGCGTCGCGGAGAGGGTGCCGGTGGCGTGCCGGGTCCACTCGTCGGTGGCGTCTTCGGGCTGGGCGTGCACTTGCAGGGTCCGGGTGCCGTCTTCGGCGGGTCCGGACACGCTGACCTGCACCCGGATCGCGCCGCGTTCGGGCAGGACCGGCGGTGTCTCGATGATGAGCTCGTCCAGCACCGGGGTCCCGGCCTCGTCCCCGGCCCGGACGGCCAGTTCGACGAGCGCGGTGGCGGGCACGACCACGACGTCGTCCACGGTGTGGCCGGCCAGCCACGGCTGCGACTTCAGGGACCACTGCGAGGTGAAGACCAGGCCACCGGTCTGCGGCAGCCGCACCACCGGGCCGGCCGAATCGGTCGCCGTCTCGAGGTACCGCAGCCAGTAGTGCTGGTGGTCGAAGGCGTACGTCGGCAGGGCGACCCGGGCGGGCGGGACCAGCGTGGCCCAGTCGACGTCGGCGCCGCGGACGAACAGCTCGGCCATCGACGTCAGCAGCCGCCGCAGGCCGCCGTCGTCGCGCCGGAGCGTCCCGGTGACGACGGCGTCGTCGGCGATCTCGCTGATCGCCTGGACGAGCACGGGGTGCGCGCTGACCTCGACGAACACGCCGTGCCCCTGCGCGACCAGCTCGGCCACGGCCGGGCCGAAGCCGACCTGGTTGCGCAGGTTCCGGTACCAGTAGCCGCCGTCGAAGACGCCGGCGTCGCGGATCCAGTCGCCGGTCAGGGTGGAGAAGAACGGGAGCGAAGGCGCCTGGGCCTCGATCCCGGCCAGCGCCTCGGCCAGTGGCTCCTGGATGTCCTCGACGTGCCGGGTGTGGGAGGCGTAGTCCACAGCGACCCGACGGACCCGGATTTCCTGGCCCGCCAACGCTTCGAGGGCCTGGTCGAGGGCTTCGGCGTCCCCGGCGATGACGACCGACGACGGGCTGTTGACCGCGGCCACCTCGACCCGGTCGGCCCACGGCGTCAGCTGGGCGACCGCGTCTTCCTCGCTCAACGCGACCGACGCCATGCCGCCGCGGCCGGCCAGCTTCGCCGCGATGGCCTGGCTGCGCAGGGCGACCACCTTCGCGGCGTCCTGCAGCGACAGCGCCCCCGACACACAGGCGGCGGCGATCTCGCCCTGCGAGTGGCCCACCACCGCATCCGGCCGGACACCGACCGACTCCCACACCGCGGCCAACCCCACCATCACCGCGAAGCAGGCGGGCTGCAGCACGTCGACGCGCTCCAGATCGCCCTCGCCGCGGAGGACCTCCAGCAGCGACCAGTCGATCCACGGCTCCAGCGCGGCGGCGCACTCGGCGATCCGCTCGGCGAACACCGGCGAGGCGTCCAGGAGTTCCCGGCCCATGCCGACCCACTGCGAGCCCTGGCCCGGGAACACCCACACGACCTTCCCCGGCGAACCGGCCCGGCCGGTGACCGCGGCCGCGTCTTCCCCGCGGGCCAGCGCTTCCAGGGCCGCCACGGCCTCGTCCCGGGTGCCCGCCAGCACGACGGCCCGGTCGTCGAACCGGGAGCGGCCGGACACCAGCGCTCCGGCCACGCTCCCGAGGGGCTCGCCGGACGTCCCGAGGAACGCGGCCAGCCGCCCGGCCTGACCGGCCAGCGCCCCGCGGGCCGACAGCACCAGCGGCACGACCCCGGCGGGCGGTTCGACCGCGCCGGGCGGCTCTTCCTCGGGCGCTTCTTCCAGGATGAGGTGGGCGTTGGTGCCGCTGATCCCGAACGAGGACACCCCGGCCCGGCGCGGACGGCCTTCGCGCGGCCACTCCCGCGCCTCCGTCAGCAGCGAGACCGCGCCCGCCGACCAGTCGACCTCGGTGGACGGCTGGTCGATGTGGAGCGTCGGGGGCAGGACGCCGTGGCGCAGGGCCTGCACCATCTTGATCACGCTGGCCACGCCCGCGGCCGCCTGCGTGTGCCCGATGTTCGACTTGATCGACCCGAGCCACAACGGTGTCTCGCGGTCCTTGCCGTAGGTGGCCAGGAGGGCCTGCGCCTCGATCGGGTCGCCGAGCGTCGTGCCGGTGCCGTGGCCTTCGACGGCGTCCACATCGGACGGTGCCAGGCCGGCTTCGGCCAGTGCGGCGCGGATCACCCGCTGCTGCGACGGGCCGTTGGGCGCGGTCAGGCCGTTCGACGCGCCGTCCTGGTTCACCGCGATGCCGCGCAGCACCGCGAGGACCTCGTGGCCGCGCTCGCGGGCGACCGACAGCCGCTCCAGCACGACCACGCCGACGCCCTCGGCCAGCCCCATCCCGTCGGCGCTGTCGGCGAACGCCTTGCAGCGCCCGTCCAGGGCGAGCCCGCGCTGCCGCGAGAAGGACACGAAGGAACCGGGCTGGGCCATCACCATCGCGCCGCCGGCCAGGGCCATCGAGCAGTCACCGCGCCGCAGCGCCTGCGCGGCGAGGTGCATCGCCACCAGCGACGACGAGCATCCGGTGTCGACGGTGACCGCCGGGCCCTCGAAGCCGAGGACGTACGACACGCGGCCGGACGCGATGCACGGCGCCGCGCCGGTGCCGACGAAGCCCTCCAGCTCCGGGGCGACCACGCCGCCGCCGGCGCCGTAGCCCATGCTCGCGACCCCGGTGAAGACGCCGACGTCGCTGCCCTTCAGCGAAAGCGGGTCGGTGCCGGTGCGTTCGATGGCTTCCCAGGACGTCTCCAGCAGCAGTCGCTGCTGCGGGTCCATCGCGACGGCCTCGCGCGGTGAGATCCCGAAGAACCCCGCGTCGAAGAGGCCGGCGTCGTGGAGGAAGCCGCCCTGGTCGGTGTACGTCGTGCCCGGGCGGTCGGGGTCCGGGTCGACCAGGCCGTCGACGTCCCAGCCGCGGTCGGCGGGGAACGCGGAGACGGCGTCGGTCCCGTCGGCCACCAGCCGCCACAGGTCCTCGGGCGAGGCGACCCCGCCCGGGTAGCGGCACGCCATGGCGACGATGGCGATCGGCTCGCGCGCCTGCTCTTCGACCTCGCGCAGCCGCGTGCGGGCGTCGCGGGCGTCGGCGATCGCCCGCTTGAGGTAGTCGCGGAGCTGTCCCTCGTCAGCCACTGAACTCAACTCCCAATTTCACGTGTGCGGTTTCAGTCGAGCCCGTCGACGAGGGCGAAGAGCTCCTCGTCGCTGGCCGTGTCGAGATCGTCGGTCTGGTCCGCCCGGGCTTCGGCGGTCTTGAGCAGTTCCCGCAGCCGCGCGGTGATCCGGTCGCCGTCCGGGCTGTCGGCGACGGCCGTGATGGCCGCCTCCAGCCCGGCGAGGCCGGCCAGCACCGCGTCCGCGGGGGACGCTTCCTCGACGGCGAGTTCCGTCCGCAAGTGCCGGGCCAGCGCCAGGGGGTTCGGGTGGTCGAAGACCAGCGTGGCGGGCAGTTTCAGGCCGGTTGCCTCGCGCAGCCGGTTGCGCAGTTCCACCGACGTCAGCGAGTCGAACCCGGCGTCCTTGAACGCCGCGTCGGCGCGGACGCCGGAGCTGTCGGCGTGCCCGAGCACCACCGCGACCTGCCCGCGGACGAGGTCGAGCAGCAGCGTTTCCTGGTCGGCGACGGTGAGCCCGGCCAGTTTGCGGGCCAGGCCGCCGTCGTCGCCGGACGCCGTGCGCGCCGCCTGCCGGCTCGCCCGGACCAGGCCGCGCAGCAGGTGCGGGACGGTGCCGCCGGCGGCCGCGTCGGCCCGGACCTCGCGCAGGTCGAGTTCGATCGGCACCAGCAGGGCTTCTCCGGCCGCGAGTGCGGCGTCGAACAGCGCCATGCCCTCGGCGGACCCGAGCGCCCGGACGCCGCCGCGGCCTTCCCGCCGGCTCATCCGGGCCAGGGTGAGGTCGTCGATGGTGCCGGCCATGCCGGTGAGCTGCTCCCACGGGCCCCAGGCCAGCGAGAGGCCGGGCAGGCCGGCCGCGCGGCGGGCGGCCATCAGGCCGTCGAGGAAGGCGTTCGCCGCCGCGTACCCGCCGCTGCCCGCGCCCATGAAGATGGCGGAGGCGGACGAGTAGACGATGAACGCGTCGAGGTCGGCGTCGCGGGTCAGCTCGTCGAGGTGGCGGCCGGCGTCCACCTTGGGGGCGAAGACCTTGGCCAGCCGGTCGCGGTCGAGTGCCCCGGTGACACCGGCGTCGAACACGCCGGCCGTGTGCACGACCGCGGTCACCGGATGCTCTTTGAGCAACGCGGCCACCTGGTCGCGGTCGGAGATGTCACAGGTCACCGCGGACACCGACGCGCCGTGCTCGGTCAGTTCGGTGATGAGGTCTTCGACGCCGTCGGCGTCCCGGCCGCGGCGGCTGGCCAGCACAAGCCGGCGCACGCCGTGCCGGGTGACGAGATCGCGGGCCGCGAGCGCGCCGAGCGTCCCGGCCCCGGAGACCAGAACCGTCCCGTCCGGGCGGAACGTCAGGGGCGCTTCGGCCGGTTCGGTGACCCGGGCGAGCCGCGGCACCGAGAACGTCGTGCCGCGCAACGCCAGCTGCGGCTCGCCGGTGGCCAGCACCGCGTCCAGGGGCACCTCGCCGTCGGTGTCGAACAGGACGAACCGGTCCGGGTTCTCCGACTGCGCGGCCCGGACCAGGCCCCACACCGCGGCCCCGGCCGGGTCGGTCACCTCGCGGACGGCGCCGCGGGTCACCACGACGAGCCGGGCTTCGTCCGGCGCGTCGGTGAGGAACGCCTGCACGGCCTCCAAGACCCGGCTGGTCAGCTCCAGGGGCTCCTCGCCGAAGGCTTCCAACACCTCGGTCCGACCCGACGGGACCACACTGTCCACAGTGGTCAGTTCGGGCCAGTCCACCCGGTACAGCGAGCTGGTGCGCGCGGTGTCGAGCTGATCGAGGGCGACTTCGCGCAGGATCAGCGAGGCCAACGTCAGGACCGGGGCGCCGGTCTCGTCGGCGGCCTCGACGGTCAGCGCGTCCGGTCCGCCGGGCGCGACCCGGACCCGCAGGCCCGCGGCCCCCGCCGCGTGCAGCGCCAGCCGGTTCCAGGAGAACGGCATGACCGACTTGCCGGGCTGTCCGGACGCGGCCGCGGCGATCGTCCCGGTCTGCAGGGCCGCGTCGAGCAGCGCGGGGTGCAGGCCGAACCGGGCGGCGTCGTCCCGCCGGTCGCCGGGCAGGGTGACCTCGGCGAACACCTCTTCGCCGCGCTGCCACACCGCCCGCACCCCCTGGAACAGCGGCCCGTACGCGTATCCGCGCTCGGCGAGGTCGAGGTAGAAGTCGCCGATCTCGACGCGCTGTGCGTCCGGCGGCGGCCACGCGGTGAAGTCGAACCGGGTGCCGGTGGCCGGGGTCGCCGAGACCGTGCCGGTCGCGTGCCGGGTCCACCCGTCGTCGCGCTCGGAGTGGATGTCGACCGTGCGCGAGCCGTTCCGGTCCGGGCCGCTCACCGTGACCTGGACGTTCACACCGCCCTGCGCGGGCACGACCAGCGGCGCCTCGGTCACGAGCTCGTCGAGGACCGGGCAGCCGGCCTCGTCCCCGGCCCGCACGGCCAGCTCGACCAGCCCGGTACCGGGGAAGAGCACCACGCCGCCGATGGTGTGGTCGGCCAGCCACGGGTGGGTCCGCAGCGACAGCCGCGAGGTGAACAGGAGGCCGTCCGACTGCGGCAGCCGCACGACCGCGCCGAGCAGCGGGTGCCCGGCCTCGGCCTGGCCGAGCGAGACGGCGTCCGCCTGCGCGGCCGGCCGGAGCCAGAAGTGCTGGTGGTCGAAGGCGTACGTCGGCAGCTCGACCCGCGCGGCCGGGACCAGCGTGGCCCAGTCGACGTCGATGCCACGGACGAACAGCTCGGCCATCGACGTCAGCAGCCGCCGCAGGCCGCCGTCGTCGCGCCGGAGCGTGCCGATGACGACCGCGTCGTCGGCGATCCCGCTGATCGGCTGTACCAGCACCGGGTGCGCGCTGACCTCGACGAACACGCCGTGCCCCTGGGCGATCAGGGCTTCCACCGCCGGGCCGAAGCCGACCTGGTTGCGCAGGTTCCGGTACCAGTAGCCACCGTCCAGGACGTCGGCGTCCTGCACCCACTCGCCGGTGACGGTCGAGAGGAACGGCACGGCCGGGGCCTGCGCGGTGATCCCGGCCAGTGCCTCGGCGAGGGTGTCGCGGATGTCCTCGACGTGCCGGGTGTGGGAGGCGTAGTCGACGGCGACCTGCCGGACGCGGACGCCGTCGCCGGCCAGCACTTCCAGGGCCTCGTTCAGCGCCTGGGCGTCCCCGGCGATCACCACCGAGGACGGGCCGTTGACCGCGGCGACCTCGATCCGGCCGTCCCACAGCGCCAGCCGCGCGTCCGCCTCGGCTTCGGTCAGCGCGACCGACGCCATCCCACCGCGGCCGGACAGCCGCGCCGCGATCGCCTGGCTGCGCAAGGCCACCACCTTCGCGGCGTCGTCCAGCGTCAACGCGCCCGACACGCAGGCCGCGGCGATCTCGCCCTGCGAGTGCCCGACAACGGCGTCCGGCCGGACCCCGACGGACGCCCAGACGGCGGCCAGCCCGACCATCACCGCGAAGCACGCGGGCTGCAGCACGTCGACGCGGTCCAGATCGCCTTCGCCACGGAGGACGTCGAGCAGGGCCCAGCCGGTCCACTGATCGAGGGCGGCCGCGCACTCCTTGATCCGCTCGGCGAAGACCGGCGAGGCATCCAGGAGCTCCCGGCCCATGCCGACCCACTGCGTCCCCTGGCCCGGGAACACCCAGACGACCTTGCCCGGCTTGCCCGCGGACCCGGTCAGGACGCCGGGCGCGGCCTCACCGCGGGCGAGCGCAGCCAGTCCCGCACGGGCTTCCTCGTCCGAACCGGCCACGACGACCGCGCGTTCCTCCAGCACCGCGCGCCCGGACACCAGCGCCCCGGCGAGCTGCGCCGGCGGCACGTCCAGCCCGGTCAGCCGGCCGGCCTGCCCGGCCAGGGAACCGGTGCTGCGCGCGGAAACCACGAGCGGAACGACGGCCACCGGACCCGGCGCCGGAGCGGCGGGCTCGGCGGGGGCTTCCTCGATGATCAGGTGCACGTTCGTGCCGCTGACCCCGAACGAGGACACCCCGGCCCGGCGCGGCCGCTCGCCGCGCGGCCACTCGCGGCTCTCGGTCAGCAGTTCCACCGCGCCTTCGGTCCAGTCCACCTGCGAGCTGGGCTCGTCGACGTGCAGGGTCGCCGGCATGACGCCGTGCCGCAGCGCCTGGACGACCTTGATCACGCTGGCCACGCCCGCGGCGGCCTGGGTGTGGCCGATGTTGGACTTGAGGGAGCCGAGCCACAGCGGCGTCTCCCGCTCCTGCCCGTAGGTGGCCAGCAGCGCCTGCGCCTCGATGGG
>NZ_JBSFNC010000208.1:0-13148 GCF_053586895.1 Amycolatopsis sp. NPDC003731
GCCCAGTCGGGATGCCTCCCCAAGGTCGCGAATGAGTCATTCGCGACCTCCGACGTCCCGAATGAGTCATTCGCGACGCTCGTGGCGGGCCGGGCCTGGGTGACAGAGCGTTGCTGAACGCGTCCAAAGTGTAACGTCAAGATCGGACAGACTTTCGTACGCATCGGGCGAAAGTCTGTCTGGTTTCGCACGTCTATCCGGGTGAAAACCCGACTAAACGCACCCACATCACCTTGACGAGTGATGCCAGTCACCCTACTTTCGCTGCCTGAGCGACAAAGTGCGTTCAGTAGCCAGCGCAAGATGGGGGCACCGTGGCCGTCACCGGAACGAGGCAAGCCGGCTCGGCGAGCCCGCGTACGGCGAACCTGGCCGCGGTCCTGCGGGCGCTGCGCACCGGCCCGCTCTCGCGCACGCAGCTGGCGGCCCGCTGCGGCCTCCCGAAGTCCGCGGTGCCCGGCCTGCTCACCGAACTCGCCGAGCGCGGCCTGGTCCGGCCCGCCGGGGTCCGCCCCGGCAACGGGCGGCCGAGCCGGCTGGTCGAACTGCACGGCGAAGACGCGTACGCGCTGGCGATGGGCATCGAGGCCGACCGGCTCTCGGCGCGGGTCACCGACCTGTCCGGCCGGGTGCTGGCCGAACGCGCCGAGACCGTCGACGTCGCCGCGCTCGGGCTCCAGAGAACCATGGACGAGCTCGGCCGGCTGGCTCACGCGGTCCTGCCGGGGCCACCGGTCGGTGTCGCGATCTCGGTGCCCGGCCTGGTCGACTCGGCCGCCGCCGTGCTGCGGTTCGCGCCCGCGCTGCGTTGGCGGGACGCCGAGATCGCCGGCCTCATGGCGGCCCGGCTGGGTGTCCCCGCCGCCGCCATCGCCGTGGACAACGACGCCAACCTCGGTGCCCTCGCCGAATCGGTCGCGGGCACCGGCAGCGAGGTCTTCTACCTCGGCGGCGGCACGGCCGTCGGCGGCGGGTTCGTCTCCGGCGGCACGATCCTGCGCGGCGCGCGCGGCTTCGCGGGCGAGGTCGGGCACATCGCCGTCGACCCCTCCGGCGAACGCTGCTCCTGCGGCCGGACCGGCTGCCTGGAAACCAAAGCGAGCCTCGCCGCGGTCCTGCGCGCGGCCGCGGCCCCCGGCGACCCGCTGCACGATCCCGCCCCCGGCGTCGAAGGCCGCGTCGCCCGGCTCACCGACCGCATCCGGCTGGGTGACCAGCGGGCGGTGACGGCGGTCCACGAACTCGGCGTCGCGCTCGGCATCGCCCTGTCCACGGTGGTCGACGTGCTCGACCCGGACGTCGTCGTGCTCGGCGGCTACTTCGCGGAACTGGGGGAGTGGCTGGTCGAACCGGTCCGCGTCGAGCTCGCCGCCCGGCCGCTCGGCCAGGCGCGGGTCGTGGCGTCCGGGCTCGGCCTGCAGGCGCCGCTGCGGGGTGCCGCGCACGTGGCGGCCGAGCGGCTGTTCGCGAACCCGACGCTCGCCGAGGAGGCCACGGTATGACCCTGCTGTCCGTCCGCGGGATCGTGAAGACCTTCCCCGGCGTCCGCGCCCTCGACGGCGTCGACCTCGACGTCGAAGCCGGCGAGGTGCACTGCCTGCTCGGCCAGAACGGCGCCGGGAAGTCGACGCTGATCAAGGTCCTCTCCGGCGCGCACCAGCCCGACACCGGCGAGCTCACCTGGCAGGGCGAAGCGGTGACGCTCGGCTCGCCGGTCGACGCCCTGCGCCTGGGCATCGCCACCATGTACCAGGAACTCGATCTCGTGCCCGGGCTTTCGGTGGCGGACAACATCTTCCTCGGCCACGAACGCGCCCGCTTCGGCTTCACGCGCATCTCCCAGGCCCGCGACGAAGCCGCCCGCCTGATGGCCCGGCTCGGCCACCCGGACATCCGGCCGTCGACCGAGGTCGGCAAGCTTTCGGCCGCCGGCCAGCAGCTGGTCTCGATGGCCCGCGCGCTGGCCCACGACGCCCGGCTGCTCGTGATGGACGAACCCACCGCCGCGCTGGCCGGCGAGGAGGTCGACAACCTCTTCCGGATCGTCGGCGAGCTGACCGCCGACGGCGTCGCGGTCGTCTACATCTCCCACCGCCTGGAGGAGCTGCGCCGGATCGGGCACCGGGTCACCGTGCTCAAGGACGGCCGGACCGTCGGCACCGGCCTCGACGCCCGCGCGACGCCGACCGCCGACCTGGTCGCGCTGATGGCCGGCCGCAAGGTCGAGACGGTCTTCGGGCCGCGCCACGACGGGCACGCGAAGCCGGAGACCGCGCTCGCCGTCGAGAACCTCACCCGGCACGGCGAGTTCGAGGACGTGAGCTTCACCGTCCACGCCGGCGAGGTCGTCGGCATCGCCGGCCTGGTCGGCTCCGGGCGCAGCGAGCTGCTGGAAACGATCTTCGGCGCCCGCAAGGCCGACCGCGGAACCGTTTCGGTCCAAGGGAAACGGCTCGGCCCCGGCGTCCGGGCGGCGGTCAGGGCGGGCATCGGCCTGGCGCCCGAGGAGCGCAAGAGCCAGGGCCTGCTGCTCGACCTGCCGGTGGTGCACAACGTGACCCTGGCCAGCCTCGGCCGGTACGCGAAGCTCGGTTTCACCGAGCGCGCCAAGGAACTGGACGACGCCGGCGCCAGCCTGCGCCGCCTCGACCTGCGGCCCGCCGACCCGCGGCGGATCGTCCGCACGCTGTCGGGCGGCAACCAGCAGAAGGCCGTGCTCGCGCGGTGGCTGGTCCGCGGGTGCCGGGTGCTGCTGCTCGACGAGCCGACGCGCGGCGTCGACGTCGGCGCCCGCGCCGAGCTGTACCGGCTGATCGACGAGCTGGCCGCGACCGGCGTGGCGATCGTGCTGGTGTCCAGTGAAATCCCCGAGGTGCTCGGGCTGTCCGACCGGGTGCTGGTGCTGCGCGAGGGCCGGGTCCTCGCCGACCGGCGCTCGGCCGGGCTGACCGAGGCCGAGGTGCTCGACGTGATTCTCGAGGGGAGCGCGGCATGACCGAAACCCAGGCACCGCCCCAGGAAGCGCTGCCCGCCGAGCGGAAGCGGTTCACCTTCTCCGCCGACCCGCGGCTGCTCGGCCTGGCCGGGGTGCTCGTCATCCTGTGCCTGGTCGGCCAGCTCACCCGGCCCGAGCTGTTCTTCACCGAAAGCAACATCTCGACGATCCTGCGGCTGGCCGCGGCGATCGGCGTGGTCAGCGTCGGGATGACGTTCGTGATCATCAGCGGCGGCATCGACCTGTCGGTCGGCTCGATGGTCGGCCTGGCCGGCGTCTGGCTGACCACGCTGGCCACGCAGTCGTACGGGCCGTTCGTGATGGTCCTCTGCGGACTCGCGGTCGGGCTCGGCTGCGGGCTGATCAACGGCGTCCTCGTCGCCTACGGCAAGGTCGTGCCGTTCATCGCCACCCTGGCGATGTACGTCTCGGCCCGCGGGCTCGCCGAGCGGATCAGCGGCCGCCGCACCCAGGTCGTCACCGACCAGGACTTCCTGGCCTTCTTCCGCGGCGGCTTCCTCGGCATCCCGACGCTGATCTGGCTGTTCGCGCTGGTCTTCGCGGTCGGCTGGGTGGTGCTCAACCGCACCACCTTCGGCCGCCGGACGTACGCGGTCGGCGGCAACGCCGAGGCGTCCCGGCTGGCCGGGATCAACGTCAAGCGCCACCTCGCGCTCGTCTACGGCGTGGCGGGGCTGTGCTGCGGGATCGCCGCGCTGATGGTCGTCGCGCGGACGACCGCGGGCGCGTCGACCAACGGCATGTTCTACGAGCTCGACGCGATCGCGGCGGTGGTCATCGGCGGCACGCTCCTGACCGGCGGCCGCGGCTCGCTCATCGGCACCCTCGTCGGCGTGCTGATCTTCACGGTGCTGTCGAACATCTTCACGCTGAACAACCTGGACACCGACATCCAGAACATCGCCAAGGGCGTGATCATCGTGCTCGCCGTGCTCTTGCAGTTCCGGGCCAGGAAAGCCAGGACCGGTCCGTAGAAATCACCGATGGAGGTCAACATGGCCGAACAACCCTTCCTCGGCCGCCGGGGATTCCTGCTGGGCGGGGCCGCCGTCGGCGCCGGCGCGCTGCTGGCCGGCTGCACGTCGAACACGCCCGCGAACTCGGAGTCGAACGCGCCGGTCGCCAACGCGGGCAACAACGCCCAGCCGGGCAAGCCGATCACCATCGGCTTCTCCGCACCGGCCGCCGACCACGGCTGGATCGCCGCGATCACCAAGAACGCCAAGGCCCAGGCGCAGAAGTTCAGCGAGGTGAAGTTCAACGCGACCGAGGGCACCAACGACGTCAACCAGCAGATCTCCCAGGTGGAGACGCTGATCAACGCGAAGGTCGACGTCCTGGTCATCCTGCCCTTCGACGGCAAGGCACTCACCGCCGTCGGCCAGCAGGCGATGGACGCCGGCATCCCGGTGATCAACCTCGACCGCGTCTTCGACACCCCGCTGGCCTATAGAACCTGGATCGGCGGCGACAACTACCGGATGGGCGTCAACGCGGGCAATTACATCGCCGCGGAGCTCAAGAAGAAGAACGTCGCGAACCCGGTCATCGGCGAGGTCGCCGGGATCGACTCGCTGCCGCTGACCCAGGAACGCAGCAAGGGTTTCAAGGACGCGCTGGGGCGCGCCGGGTTCAGTGTCGGCCCGCGCGTGTCGGCGCAGTTCACGTCGGAGTCGGGCGAGCAGCAGACGGCGAACCTGCTGCAGGGCGCGCCCAAGCTGGACGCCCTGTGGAACCACGACGACGACCAGGGCATCGGCGTCAACGCGGCGATCGACACCGCGGGCCGCAAGGAGTTCATCATGGTCGGCGGCGCCGGCTCGAAGAACATGATGAACCTGATCAAGGCCGATTCCTCGCCGATCAAGGCGACCGTGCTCTACAGCCCGTCGATGGCCTCGACCGCGGTCGCGCTGGCGCGGCTGCTCGGGCAGGGCAAGGGGATCGGCGACCTGGCCGAGCACGACATCCCGGCCGAGATCACCACGTACTCGGCGGTCGTGACCAAGGAGAACGTCGACCAGTACCTCGACGTCGGCTTCGACTCCTGACCCGTCTGTCCACAGTACACAAAGGAGGGGTATGAGCCCGGCACGGGAAACGATCGGGATCGGGATGGTGGGCCACGCGTTCATGGGTGCGGTGCATTCGCACGCGTGGCGCAGCGTCCACCGGTTCTTCGATCCGCCGCTGGTGCCGCGACTCGCCGTCCTCGGCGGCCGGGACGAGGCCCGGACCAAGGCCGCCGCGGAGAAGTTCGGCTGGGACGACGTCGAGACCGACTGGCGGAAGCTCGTCGCCCGGGACGACGTCGGCCTGGTCGACGTCTGCACCCCGGGGGACAGCCACGCGGAGATCGCCATCGCCGCGCTGGAGGCCGGGAAGCACGTGCTGTGCGAGAAACCCCTGGCCAACTCGGTCGCCGAAGCCGAGGCGATGGCCGAGGCGGCGCGGCGGGCCCGTGAACGCGGGGTACGGGCCATGGTCGCGTTCAACTACCGCCGGGTGCCCGCACTCGCCCACGCCCGGAACCTGGTCGTGAGCGGGGCACTCGGCGAGATCCGGCACGTGCGGTCGGTGTACCTGCAGGACTGGCTGTCCGATCCGCAGGCCCCGATGACCTGGCGGCTGCGTCGCGAAAGTGCGGGTTCGGGGGCGCTGGGCGACCTGGGGGCGCACATCGTCGACGCCGCCCAGTTCGTCACCGGGGAGGTGATCACCGGCGTCTCGGCGCTGACCAACACCTTCGTCAAGCAGCGGCCGGCCGAGACCGGCGGCACCGACGACGTCACGGTCGACGACACCGCGGTGTTCCTGGCCCGGCTGTCCGGGGGCGCGGTGGCGACCTTCGAGGCGACCCGGTTCGCGCTGGGCCGCAAGAACGCGATGCGGCTGGAGATCAACGGCTCGAAGGCGAGCCTGGCGTTCGACTTCGAGTCGATGAACGAACTCCAGTGGTACGAGGGCACCGGCACCGAAGCCGGGTTCCGGCGCATCCTCGTCACCGAGCCGCAGCACCCGTACGTCGGCGCGTGGTGGCCGCCGGGGCACCTCCTCGGCTACGAGCACACGTTCACCCACGAGGTCGCCGACCTCCTGGACGCCATCGGCGCGGGCACCGACCCCGCGCCGGGCTTCGACGACGGCCTGCGCGTCCAGCGGGTGCTGGACGCTGTCGAGAAAAGCGCGGCCGCGGAAGCGACTTGGACACCGGTGGAGGAGAAATGAGCCGTCCCGTCACGTTGTTCACCGGCCAGTGGGCCGACCTGCCGTTCACCGAGGTCTGCAAGCTCGCCTCGGAATGGGGCTACGACGGGCTGGAGATCGCCTGCTCGGGCGACCACTTCGAGGTCGACCGCGCACTGTCCGAAGAGGACTACGTGCCGGGACGGCTGCGCCTGCTCGCCGAGCACGGCCTCAAGGTGTGGGCGATCTCGAACCACCTCGTCGGGCAGGCCGTCTGCGACGACCCGATCGACCAGCGGCACCAGGCGATCCTGCCGTCCCGCATTTGGGGCGACGGCGAAGCCGAGGGCGTCCGGCAGCGGGCGGCGGCCGAAATGGCCGACACCGCCCGGGCGGCGGCGAAGCTCGGTGTGGACACCGTCATCGGCTTCACCGGCTCCAAGATCTGGAAGTACGTCGCGATGTTCCCGCCGGTCTCGCGCGATGACATCGATGACGGCTACGCGGACTTCGCCCGCCGGTGGAACCCAATCCTCGACGTCTTCGACGAGGTCGGCGTCCGGTTCGCGCACGAGGTCCACCCCTCGGAGATCGCCTACGACTACTGGACGACGAAGCGGGCGCTGGAAGCCGTCGACCACCGGCCGGCGTTCGGGCTGAACTGGGACCCGTCGCACTTCGTCTGGCAGGACCTCGACCCGGTCGGGTTCATCCTCGACTTCGCCGACCGGATCTACCACGTCGACTGCAAGGACACCCGCAAGCGCTTCGACGGCCGCAACGGACGGCTCGGGTCGCACCTGGCCTGGGCGGACGCGCGGCGGGGCTGGGACTTCGTGTCCGTCGGCCACGGCGACGTCCCGTGGGAGGACTGCTTCCGGGCGCTGAACTCGATCGGCTACACCGGCCCGATTTCGGTGGAGTGGGAAGACGCCGGGATGGACCGGCTCCGCGGCGCGGCGGAGGCGGTGAAGTACGTGCGCGCGCACCTGTTCGACAAGCCGTCGGCGGCCTTCGACGCGGCTTTCAGCAACCAGAAATGAGGGAGTTCCATGTGCGGTGACCAGCCAGATCACTACTCCCGACGATCATTCCTGAACGTGGCGACAGCGGCTCTCACGGTGGGTGCGGCGACCATCGCCTTGCCCGGTACCGCGGACGCTTCCCCGGCTCGCCGCCGCGTGCCGCTCGACAAGATCAGCATCCAGCTCTACTCCCTGCGGTCGCTGCTGCAGGACGACCCGGAAGGCACGCTCTCCGCGCTGGCCGACATCGGCTACCGGAAGGTCGAGCTGGCCGGGACCTACGGCCGCAGCGCCGCCGAGTTCCGCGCCATCCTCGACCGCTGCCACCTCAAGGCGTCCTCGACGCACGTCGGCATCGACGGCGACCTGAACCAGACCATCGCCGACGCGAAGATCCTCGGCAACACCCTCGCCAACGTGCCGTACGCGAACTTCGCCACCATCGCCGAGTGGGAGGCCTTCGCGGGCCGCCTGAACACCGCCGCGACGGCGTTCAAGAAGGCCGGGATCGCGCTCGGCTACCACAATCACAACCACGAGTTCGCCCCGATCGGCGGCGTCCGGCCCTACGACGCCCTGACCGCGAAGACCGACAAGCGGACCGTCCACCTCGAGATCGACCTGTTCTGGGCGGTGACCGGCGGCGCCGACCCGGTCCAGCTGTTCCGGCAGCACTACCCGCGCGTGACGCAGTACCACGTCAAGGACCGGACCGCGGACGGGCAGATGACCGACCCCGGCACCGGCGTCATCGACTTCCGGCGCATCTTCGCCGCGTCCTGTCACCACATCCGCGAGTTCATCGTCGAGCACGACCAGCCGACCGATCCGCTCAACACGGCGAAGGTCGGGTTCGAATACCTCCGCACCGTCCGGTTCTGAGAGCCCCGGGGGACTCGACATGCGAGTATCACGTCGGTCGATGCTGGCCGGAACCGCCGCGGGTGTGCTCGTGCCCGCGGTCGGGGCGGCCGATGCGGCCTTCGCCGCGGGGCTGACCCGCCAGATCACCATCTACGCCGAAGCCCTGCCCGGCGGCCTCTACGGCTACGGCCTCGAGCCGGGCAAGGCCACCATCCCGGGGCCGCTGCTGGAGGTCTACGAGGGCGACACCCTCGAGATCGAGCTGGTCAACCGGACCGACAAACGGCTGTCGATCCACCCGCACGGCGTCATCTACGACACCGCGTCGGACGGCGCCCCGCTCAACGCGTCGTTCAACAACCCCGGCGAGACCCGCAAGTACACCTGGCGCACGCGAGCCCGGTACGACGCCGGCGGCGGGTTCTGGATGCCCGGCAGCGCCGGCTACTGGCACTACCACGACCACGCCATGGGCACCGACCACGGCACCGCCGGCCTCGCCCGCGGGCTGTACGGCGGGCTGATCGTCCGCAAGCGCGGCGACCTGCTGCCCAGCAAGCAGTACACGGTCGTGTTCAACGAAATGCTGATCAACCACGCGATGGCGCCCGACACGCCGATGTTCGAGGCTCGCCTCGGCGAACGCGTCGAGTGGGTCTGCATCGGGTACGGCAGCCTGCCGCACACGTTCCACCTGCACGGGCACCGCTGGGCCGATACCCGGACCGGGATGCTCAGCAGCGCCGCTGACAACGTTGCCATCGTCGACAACAAGAACCTCGACCCGGGCAGCTCGTTCGGGTTCCAGGTGATCGCCGGCGAAGGTTCCGGGCCCGGGGCGTGGATGTACCACTGCCACGTCCAGACCCATTCCGACGGCGGCATGGTGGGGCTCTTCCTGGTCCGCAACCCCGACGGCAGCCTGCCCGACGGCGCGCAGGACGCGATCGACCGGTTCAAGGAGCACGGCCACACCGGGCACGGCCTGAGCCCGGACGCCGGGACGCACTCGTGATGAGGAGGGGAGTCATGAAACGACGATGGTTCGGCAGGCGCGGCGCGGTCGTGCTCGCCATCGGCTCGGTCCTCGCGGCCGGGGCACCGCTGCTGGCGATGCCCGTGGCCGCGGCGGCCCCCGCGGCGAACGTGCCGGTGAACGTGCTGGTCTTCCACGGCGCCGCGGCCGGTCAGAAGGACCCGGTGCTCCGCGCGGCGGACGCGCTCGCGCGGCTGGGCGGGGACAACGGCATCACGGTGACGGCGTCGCAGGATCCCGCCGTCTTCAGCACCGCCAACCTGGCCCGCTACCGCGGTGTCGTGTTCCTGTCCGCGCAGGGCGTCACGCTCAGCCGGGACCAGGAAGGCGCGCTGCAGGCGTACATGAAGGCGGGTGGCGGCTTCCTCGGCATTTCCGACGCTGCCCGCGCGCAGGACTCGTCGCAGTGGTTCACCGGCCTGATCGGGGCGCGCCCGGTCGGGGCGCGGCTCACCCCCGAAGCGGTCGCGTCGGTGACGGCGAGCGGGGAGAACCCGCCCAACGAAACCAAGGAGAAACTGGCCGACAACAACGAGAACACGAAGTGGCTGACGTTCGCGACGACCGGCTGGGCCGCCTACAAGATGGCCACCCCGGTCGCGATCAGCAGCTACTCGCTGACCTCGGCGAACGACTTCCCGGGCCGGAACCCGAAGAACTGGACGCTGCAGGGTTCCGCGGACGGCAGCACCTGGACCGACCTGGACACGCGGGCGAACGAGACGTTCACCGAGCCGTTCCAGACCCGGACGTTCACCTTCGCCAACACCACGGTCTACCCGAACTACCGGCTGAACATCACCGCGAACGCCGGTGAGCCCATCATCCAGCTGGCGGACCTCAAGCTGTTCAAGGACACCTCGACCACCCCGCCGCCGCCGGAGCCGGCACCGCAGCAGGCCGTCGTCGACGTCCTCGACGCGAAGCACCCGGCCACCGCCGGGCTGCCGCAGAACTGGACGCGCACCGACCGCTGGCTCAACTGGGAAACCAACCCGGTCGGCACCGTCCACACCGTCGCGCAGGTCGAGGAGAAGGGCTACCAGCCGGGCGTCGGCGCGAACGGCCCGTTCCACCCGATCTCCTGGTGCCGCGACTACGACGGCGGCCGCTCCTTCTACACCGGCATGGGCCGCACCGAGGGCTCCTACGGCGAAGGGCAGTTCCGCGACCACCTGCTCGGCGCCCTGCGCTGGACCACCGGCATGGTCCGCGGCGACTGCCAGGCCGGGATCGCGGCGAACTACAAGGTGGAGAAGCTGACCGGCAAGAACGCGGCCGGGCAGCTCGACCAGATCGGCGAGCCGCACGGGCTGACCATCGCCCCGGACGGCAAGGTGTTCTACATCGGCAAGGCGGCCTGCCCGACCGGGCCGGTGGTCAGCTGGGACGACCCGAACGTCGGCCTCGGCTGCGGCACGATCCACCAGTGGGACCCGGCCACCAAGAAGGTCAAGCTGCTCACGACGTTGCGGGTGATGGGCAACCGCGGCAGCGGCGACGAGCTGGTCAAGAACGAAGAAGGCCTGCTCGGGATGGTGCTGGACCCGAAGTTCACCGAGAACGGCTGGTTCTACGCCTACTGGATGCCGCACGAGTCGATCGACCGCGACAAGCGGATCGGCAAGCGCACGATCTCGCGGTTCACCTACGACGCGGCCGCGCAGACGATCGACCAGGCCACCCGCAAGGACCTGCTGTCCTGGGACGTCCAGATCCACAGCTGCTGCCACGCCGGCGGCGGCATGGCCTTCGACAAGGACGGCAACCTCTACGTCGGGTCCGGGGACAACAACTCCTCGGGCGGGTCGAACGGGTACTCGGGCAACAACTGGACCCTCGACTACAAGGGCCTGTCGTTCCAGGACGCGCGCCGCACGGCGGGCAACACGAACGACTTCGGCGGCAAGATCCTGCGGATCCACCCGGAGCCGAACGGAACCTACACGATCCCGCAGGGGAATCTGTTCCCGAACGGCCCGGCCGACAAGACGCGCCCGGAGATCTACGTGATGGGCGTCCGCAACATCTCGCGGCTGCAGATCGACCCGGTGCACAACTGGCTGACCGCGGGCTGGGTCGGCCCGGACGCGCCGTCGCCGAGCCCCGAGCTCGGGCCGGCGAAGTACGAGACGGCCACGATCATCACCGAGGCGGGCAACCACGGCTGGCCGTACTGCATGGGCAACCGGCAGCCCTACCGCGACCGCAGCAGCACCAACGCCGCGGAGCTCACCGGCTGGTACGACTGCGACCACCCGGTGAACACCTCGCCGCGCAACACCGGCCTGGTGACGCTGCCGCCGATCAAGGACAACATGATCTGGTACTCGCCGGACGGCGGCGGCCCGGTGTTCCCGAAGCGGCCGGGTTCGTCGATCCCGACCTACAACGCGGCGGACGCCACCTACACTCAGCCGTACCTGCGGGGCGGCGGCCAGGCCGTCATGTCCGGGCCGACCTACCACCGCTCGCTGGTCAACACCGGCAGCGGCGTCGCGTGGCCGGAGTACTGGGACAACAAGTGGTTCATCGCCGACGAGGCCAACTCGCAGAACCGCGTCGCGGTGGCGGTCGACCCGGCGGGCGTGCCGACGCACCAGCCGCCGGTGTTCGCCGAGACGTTCCGGCAGATCATCCCGGGCGGCTCGGGCGACACCCGGGTGCAGAGCTGGATGGACGCCAAGTTCGGGCCGGACGGCGCGCTGTACGTGCTCGACTACGGCAACGGCTTCTTCTCCCTGGACGCCAACCAGAAGCTGCTGAAGATCAGCTACACCGGCGGCGCGCCGACGCCCGCTCCCGCGGCGTCGTCGACCATGGTGCAGAACAAGGCGCTGACGGCGGCGTTCACCGGGTCGAAGTCCGGTGGCGTGTCCTACCGGTGGGAGTTCGGCGACGGCTCGGTGTCCACCCAGGCCGACCCGCGGCACACCTACCCGCGGACCGGGATCTTCACCGCCAAGCTCACCGTGACCTACGCGGACGGCGAGACGGTGACGACCCGGGCGTCGGTGAACGTCGGCTGCGCGGTGGCCGATCCGAGTCCGGTGGTGACCTTGGGCGACACCGTCACGAAGGTGGTCAACCGCAACGCGGGCGGCGGCTGCACGGTGGACGACTTCCTCGACGACGAAGGCACGTGGAGCACGCACGCGGCGTTCGTCAACCACGTCGAGCAGGCCACCGAGACGCTGTCGGACCTCGGGGTGCTGAACGACGCCGAGGTGGCGGAGCTGAACGCGGCCGCCGAGGCGTCACCCATCGGGAAACCGGGGACCACCGGCTACGAGGCGCTCTTCGACGGCACAGCCGCGTCGCTGCGGGCCTGGGAACAGGCACCTTCGGGACAGTTCACGCTGCAACCCGACGGGTCCATCCGGGCCGGCGGCGGGCTGGGCATGCTCTGGTACGCCCAGCGGCAGTTCGGCGACTTCTCGGTGAAGGTGCAGTTCAAGGACATCGCGCCGGACGGCTTCCGGGCCAACAGCGGCGTGTTCGTCCGGTTCCCGGATCCGCGGACCCCGCTGGCCCAGCGGCCGCCGGGCAGCTGCGGCACGGTCGGGTCGGCGCGGGACTCGCAGGCGTGGGTCGCGATCTACTGCGGCCACGAGATCCAGATCTACGACGGCGACACCGGTGAACCGCAGAAGACCGGGTCGGTCTACAACTTCGACCCGCGCCCGCTCGACCAGGCGGGGGCGCGGCCGAAGGGGACGTGGAACGAGTACGAGATCAAGGTCGTCGGGCAGCACTACACGATGACCCGCAACGGCGTGGTGATCAACGAGTTCGACAACACGCCGGGCCAGCAGTCGTCGCGGGCGGGTGACCCGCCGACCGACCTGCGGCAGTTCGTGAGCGGGTTCATCGGGCTGCAGAACCACAGCGACAACGACCTGATCGAGTTCCGCAACATCCGGGTGCGGCAGCTGTAGGTCTGCCGCGGCCGTCGTGAGTGGTAAGGCGGGTTCCAACCCGCCTTACCTGAGCATCGGCACGCCGAGCATGGAGTGCAGAC
>NZ_JBSFNC010000209.1:0-12968 GCF_053586895.1 Amycolatopsis sp. NPDC003731
CCTTCTCCGTGCCGCCCTACCTCACACTCGACCCGGCGCGGTCGCGCGTTCCCGCGCCCGCCGGGTTCGCCGCGCACTACTGGTTCCTCGTGGCGAAATCCGGAGCGCCACGCCGCCGGGACACCCCGGCCTCGTCCGGAGCCCCACGCCACTGAGGCGCGCTGCTCTCGGCGTCGTCGAAATCCGGAGTCCCGCGCCGCCGGGTCATCCCGGCCTCGTCCGGTGCCGGAGCCCCGCGTCGCTGAGGCGGCCGGCTCTCGAAGTCGTCGGGGTCCGGCGCGCCACGCCGCCGGGGCGCCCTGCCCTCGGCGTCTTCCGGGGCTCCGCGTCGCCGGCGGGAGGACCGGCCGGCGCTCTCGTCGGGGTCCGGCGCGATCCGCCGCGGAGCCGGCCTGCCGCCGAGGTCGTCCGGCTCCGGCGCGGCGCGGCGCCGGGGCGGCCTGCCCTCGGCGTCGTCCGGGGCCACGCGACGGCGGCGCGGGGCCGGCTGGTCGATCTCGGAGCCCGAGTCGAGGCCGTGGCGGGCGCGCGCGGCCCGGGCCGGGGCCGCGCGGCGCTCCTGCGGGTCGAACTCCGCGTCGGCCGACGGCAGCGTGCCCGGCGGTTCCAGGCGGCGGCCGGGTTGCGGCGCGCCGCGGCGCGGGTCGTAGCCCGGCGGCTCTTCCCGGCGGGCCCGGCGGGAGGGCTGTGGCAGGTCGTACTCGCCGCTGCGGCGCGGCGGCAGCTCGTGCTGGCCGCTGGGCGTGCGGCGCGGTGCGGGCCGGGACGGCGGCGGGGTGGCCGCGTCCGGCTCGCGCAGTCGCCGGCGCCCGCGTGGGGGCTCAGGTGGCTGCTCGTTCATCGGTCTCCCTCCCGGGCGCGGTGCGCAGCGGCGGCGTCGATCCAGGCCTGCAGGATCTCGACGGCGGCGGCCTGGTCGACCACCGCGCGCTGCTTGCGGCCTTTGACCCCGCGCTGGGAGAGGATGCGGGATGCGGTGACCGTGGTCAGCCGCTCGTCGCCCAGCCGGACCGGCACGGGCGCTATCCGCCCGGCCAGGCGTTCAGAATACGCGATGGCCAGCTCGGCCGCCGGGCCCTGGCGGTTGGCGAGCGTTCTCGGCAGGCCCACGATCACCTCGACCACCTCGTGCTCGGTGACGAGGGCGGCGAGCTGGTCCAGATCACGGTCGTCGGTCGCATCGCGGGAGAGGGTAACCAATGGCGACGCCAACATCGGGGCCGGATCGCTCAGCGCGACCCCGACCCGGACGGATCCGACATCCACGCCGAGCCGGCGGCCCCGGCCCGGATCGCCCACGCCGGGACGGTCCGGGCCGCGGTTTCCGCGGTTAACCAATGCCGGCAATCGCCGCGCGCAGGGCCGTGACCGCCTCTTCCGCGCCGGCCGGGTTCGTGCCACCGCCCTGGGCCATGTCGGGCTTGCCGCCGCCCCGGCCGCCGATCTTCTCGGCGAACGACGGCACCAGCTTGCCCGCGGCGATGCCCTTGTCCTGGGCCGCCTTGGTCGTCGCGACGACGAAGCTCAGCTTCTCCCCGGCCGGCGAGAACAGCGCCACCACGCCGGGCCGCGTGCCGAGCCGGCCGCGGATGTCCGAGGCCAGCGCGCGCAGGCCGTTGCCGTCGACGTCCGGAACGACCTCGGCCACGACGGTCACGCCGCCGATCTCCTGGGCCTTGTCGACCAGCGCCCCCGCCGAACCCAGCACCTGCTGGGTCTTGAGCTGCGCGATCTCCTTCTCGGCGTTCTTCAGCCGGGTCAGGACGTCGTCGATGCGGCCCGGCAGCTGGTCCGAGGGCACCTTGAAGGTGTTCGCCAGCTGCGAGACCAGCAGCTGCTCCTTGCGGACGTACTTGAGCGCGTCCGTGCCGACGAGCGCCTCGACGCGGTGCACGCCCGAGCCGATGGAGGCGTCGGAGACCAGCTTGACCAGGCCGAGCTGGCCGATCCGGTCGACGTGCGTGCCACCGCAGAGCTCGCGGGAGTAGTCGCCCATGTCGACCACGCGGACGTCGTTGCCGTACTTCTCGCCGAACAGCGCGACCGCGCCCAGCTCGAGGGCCTTGTCCTTGGTCGTGGTGTAGCTCTGCACCTCGACGTTGGTCTGGAGGTAGTCGTTGACCTCCTCCTCGACCTCGGTCAGCACGTCCGACGACACCGAACCCGGCGTGGTGAAGTCGAACCGCATGCGGCCCGGCGAGTTCAGCGAGCCCGCCTGCGCCGCGCGCCTGCCGTACGCGCCGCGGACGGCCGCGTGCACCAGGTGCGTCGCCGAGTGCGAACGCTCGATCGAAAGCCGGCGGTGCGCGTCGACCGAGCCGGTGAGCTTGGTGTCCAGCCCGACCTCGCCGTCGACGACCTCGACGCGGTGCACGTACAGGCCGGGCACGATCTTCTGGACGTCCAGGACCTTCAGCTCGACGCCGTCGCCCAGCAGCACGCCGGTGTCGGCGACCTGGCCACCGCTTTCGGCGTAGAACGGCGTCCGGTCGAGGACCAGCTCCGCCTTCTTGCCCGCTGAGACGCTGCGCACCGGCTGCCCGTCTTCGAGCAGCGCGACGACCTTGGCCTCGGCCTGCAGGTCGGTGTAGCCGAGGAACTCGGTCTCGCCGTGCTGCTCCAGGACCTTCCGGTACTCGGAGAGGTCGCCGTGGCCGGTCTTGCGGGCCGCCGCGTCCGCCTTCGCGCGCTTGCGCTGCTCGTCCATGAGCGTGCGGAAGCCCTCTTCGTCGACGGTCAGGCCCTGCTCGGCCGCCATCTCGAGGGTGAGGTCGATCGGGAAGCCGTAAGTGTCGTGCAGCTGGAACGCCTTGTCGCCGGCGAGCACGTCGCCGCCGCCGCGCTTGGTCTCCTCGGCCGCGAGGTCGAAGATGCGCGAACCGCTGGTCAGGGTCGAGAGGAACGCCTCCTCCTCGATCCGGACGACCTCGTTGATCCGGTCGAAGCCGCTGACGAGCTCGGGGTAGGTCGGGCCCATGGTGTCGCGGACGACCGCCGCGAACGCCTGCAGCACCGGCTCGTGCACGCCGAGCAGGCGCGAGGAGCGGATGATCCGGCGCAGCAGGCGGCGCAGCACGTAGCCGCGGCCGTCGTTGCCCGGGGTGACGCCGTCGCCGATCAGCATGACGCCGGTGCGGGCGTGGTCGGCGATGACGCGGAAGCGGACGTCGTCGGCGTGGTTGCTGCCGTAGCGGCGGCCCGAGAACTCCTCCGCGCGGCCGATGACCGGGCGCACGAGGTCGGTCTCGTAGACGTTCTCGACGCCCTGCAGGATCGTCGCGACGCGCTCGACGCCCATGCCGGTGTCGATGTTCTTCTTCGGCAGCTCGCCGATCGGCGGGTGGCCCAGCTTGGGGCTCAGGTCGCCGCGGACGTCCTGCATGAAGACGAGGTTCCAGATCTCGATGTAGCGATCCTCGTCGGCGACCGGGCCGCCCTCGCGGCCGTACGCCGGGCCGCGGTCGTAGTAGATCTCCGAGCACGGGCCGCCGGGACCGGGCACGCCCATGTCCCAGTAGTTGTCCTTGCCGTCGCGGGCCTGGATGCGCTCGCCGGGCAGCCCGGTGAGCTTGCGCCACAGGCCGGCCGCTTCGGAGTCGTCGTTGTAGACGGTCGCCCAGATGCGGTCGGGGTCGAGGCCGAAGCCGCCTTCGCTCTGGGGCTTGGTGATCAGCTCCCAGGCCGCCTCGATGGCGCCTTCCTTGAAGTAGTCGCCGAAGGAGAAGTTGCCGGCCATCTGGAAGAAGGTGTTGTGCCGGGTGGTCTTGCCGACCTCGTCGATGTCCGGCGTGCGCACGCACTTCTGCACGGAGGTCGCGCGCGGGTACGGCGGCGGTGCCTCACCGAGGAAGTACGGCTTGAACTGCACCATGCCGGCGTTGACGAACAGCAGGTTCGGGTCGTCGAGGATCAGCGGCGCGCTGGGCACGCGCGTGTGGCCGCGGCCTTCGAAATGGCGCAGGAAACGGTCGGTGATTTCGTGTGTGTCCACGGGTCAGTCCTTGTGGCTGTGGTTCGGAACGGGGTGGGCGGCGTGGCTGCGGCGAAGGGGTTCCGGGCAGGCCCGGATCAGCCCTCCGCCCGGCGAGCTCGCCGGACCGGGCGCCGGGCGGCGGCGTGCCGTCCCTCGGCGCGGGGCGCTGACACGCCCGTCCGTTCCTCGACCATGTCGTGCAGCTCCTGTTCCCGCTCGTTCATGCCCGCACGCACCTCCGCGCCGAACGAACCCACGGCGCCGGCCAGCTCGCGCACGGCGTCCCCCAGGTTCGATGCTAACCCGGCCGGAGTGGCCTGACGAGCGGTTTCGGCGGCCTTGCGGGACAGCGCGACGCCGGCGACCACGCCGACGCCGAGCCAGAACAGCCGCTTCATTTCCCGGCCTTCCTGGCGGCCTTCAGGGCACTCTTCTTCTTGCGCGCCTTGATCGCCTTGGACAGGCCGTAGGACAGCGCCGCGGTCTTGACCAGCGGGCCGCCGAGGGTCGCGGTGAAGACGGAGGTGAGAGCGGAGACGTTGCCGGTGACCGCCTGCGCGTTCGCGGTGATCCCGTCGACCCGCTCGAGCTGGGTGTTGACGTGCGTGATCGTCTCGTTCGCGCCGATCAGCAGCGGATCGGTGTTGCTGTTGGTGCGCTCGATCGCCTCGGTGGCCGCGTCCAGCGTCTTGCCGAGCTTGATCAGCGGGATCGCCAGCAGGACGACCAGCACCACGAATGCTCCTGCGGCGATCAACGCGGCGATCTGCCCTGCCGACACGGGCCCTCCTCGGTTCAGGGGTCGGGATGCCGACTGAGGTTACCGCCTGGCCGGGTCCCCGACCGTGTCACCCCGCCGGGCCCGGAAAACGCCTCGCCACCGGCCGCGGCCGCGCGGTACACCTGGGCGGTGGACCACGACAGCGGACCCGGCCGGCGGGTCCTCGCCGGGCCGGGCGGAACCGCGGCCGACCTGCTGGCCGGGCTGCCCGGCGCCGACCTGACCACGGTGCAGCTGGAGATCGCGCGCCGGCGTGCGGCCCGGCTGGCCGGGCCCGACGTGCTGCGCCGGTACCGGACCGACCGGTTCACGGGGCCGAGCCCGCTGCCGTTCGGCCGGCTGCGCCGGGTCGAAGACACCGTGCTCGGCGCCGCCACGGGCTTCGACCTGGTGACCCTCTCGCCGCTCGTCCCGCTCGGCACCCATTCGGCGGTGGCCGGGGTGGCCCAGCACCGGGTGGTGCCGACCGGCCGCGGCACCGAGGTCGCCGCCGACCCCACGACCGGCCTGGCCCTGGAGGCGGCGGTCCGGCGCTCGTCGGAGGACGTCGTCCGCCTGGCCACGGTGCAGCGCGTGGTGCGGGCCCAGCAGGTCCCGGCGGGGCTGTTCGCCCACTTCTCGCTGTTCGGCGCCGTGACGGCCGGCCGGGACACCGGCGACCTGGCCTTCGAGCGGCGGCACCTGGCCGAACACGCCGCGCTGCTGGCCGGGGCCTGCCGGGCGCTGGGCGCGTCCGCGGTCGAGCTGGGCGTGACCGTGCTCGACCCCCGGTTCGAGGGGCTGCTCGACGCAGTGCCGGACGTGTCGATCCGGCCGTTCCCGGAGCGCGAAGGCGGCCGAGGCGGCTACTACGAAGGCCTCTGCTTCAAGGTGTACGCGTCCTTCGGCGGCGAGCTCGCCGAAGTGGGTGACGGCGGCTTCACGCCGTGGACGCAGAAGCTGCTGGGCAACGCGAAGGAACGCCTCCTGACTAGCGCCCTGGGCGTGGATCGGCTGGCAACGCTCCTCTAACGCTCCTTCACCACCGCGCGGTACAGCGCCGCCATGTCGTCGTCGCCGTGGCCGGCCTCGACCGCCGCCTCCAGGTGGGCCAGGACCGCCTTCGCCCCCGCCAGGTCGACCTCGTCCCCGGCGGCTTCCACGACCAGGCGGGCGTCCTTCGCCGCCAGGCCCGCCGGGAACGACGCCGGGTACTCGCCCGACAGCATCGTGCCGCCCTTCACGTGCGCGTAGCCGACGTCGAGGCCGCCGCCCTTGATGGTCTCCAGGAACAGCTTCGGGTCCAGGCCCAGCGCGCCGGCCAGGCCGAGGCTCTCCGCCGTCGCGTTGGTCAGCGCGAGCACCCACGCGTTCACCACCAGCTTCAGCCGGCTGCCGCGGCCGGCGGGGCCCAGCCACCGCGTCTTGATGGCGACCGCGTCGAACACCGGCGTCGCCTTGGGCCGGGCCTCCTCCGGCCCCGACGCCAGTACCTGCAGCTGGGCTTGTTCCGCCGGCTGCCGGGTGCCGAGCACCGGCGCGTCGACGAACACGACGCCCGCCTTCTCCGCCATCGCGGCGAGCCGGTCGGTCCAGTCGAGGCCGACGGTGCTCATCTGCAGCCACAACGTCCCCGAAGCGGGTGACGCGGCTTCGAACGCTTCGGCCACGGCAGGGCCGTCGGCGAGCATCGTGACGAGGATGTCCGCGCCGTCGGCCGCGGCGGAGGCCGACTCGGCCACCGTGGCGACGTCGGACAGGGGTTCGGCCTTCTCCCGGGTCCGGTTCCAGACGCGGACGTCGAGGCCCGCCTTGGCGATGTTGGCCGCCATCGGGGCGCCCATGATCCCGGTTCCGAGAAACGCGATTGTCATGCCGCCATCGTCCCGGAGCCGGGACGCGGCCGCGCGCTCAGTAGTCGCCGAGCAGGCAGAAGGGGTGGCCCGCCGGGTCGGCGTAGACGCGCCAGCCCCGGCCGCCGAGATCGGGGTCGAGCAGCCGGCCGCCGTGCGCGAGGACGACGTGGTGCGACTCGCGGAAGTCGTCGACCTCGAAGTCGAGGTGGAACTGCTGCGGGAAGGAGGGATCGGGCCAGCTCGGCGGCCGGTGGTCCGGCGCGCGCTGGAAGCCGAGGACCATCCCGTTCACGTGCAGGGTCGACCAGTCCTCGTCGACGCGCCACCGCGGGTCGGGGAGGTCCACGTCGCCACCGAGCAGGGCCTGGTAGAAGCGGGCGAGCACCAGCGGCTCCGGACAGTCCAGGACGATGCACTGCAGCGTCGCGGGCACGGGCACGCCTCCTGCCGTCGTGGGGCCCTCCCCGGTCGGGGCCGCCCGGAGGGGAAGAGTTTACGAACCCCGATGATCTTGCCCACCGCGGCCCACGATCGGGGGAACGACCGGTTCGTTCGTCCGGCAAGACGGGAGGTCGGCGGCCACACGACAACCAGCACCGGAGGGCGACGGCCGGCGACCAGGCGGGGCGGCCGGCGGCGGTGAGCGGCCAGGGCGACGGGCGGGCGGCGGCCGGCCAAGCAGCGGGCAGGCGGCGGCCGGACTGCGGCAGCGATGGCGGGCAGGCGGCGGGCGGTGGCTCGGCCGGAGCCGGCCTCGACTTTCCCGGCACGGCCCGCGGATCGCCCGGCCGGCGACCGGTCGGCACCGCCGGGGGGCCTGCACCCGCGGACCGCCGTCCCAGTTCACCCACGTCACTGCCCAGGTGCCTTCGCAAAGCGCCCCACGGCGCCCCGGCCGGCGCCGCCCCTCCTCCGCGCGAATCGCCCCCACGGCCCGCAAACTGCCCGACCGCCAGCCGAGACCGGCCGGGCACCGCCCCTCACTCCCCGCGAATCGCCCCCACGGCCCGCAAACTGCCCGCACGGCTCGCAATCGCCCGGCCCGGGCGCCGACCCAGCACGGCCCGCGGCGTCGCCCGGCCGCCGGCGAGGCGCGGCCGGCGCCGCCGCTCACTCCCCGCGGATCGTCCGCCGGAGCTTGGGCACCCGCTCGGCCAGGGTCCGCTCGGCTCCCCGTTGCGTCGGCTCGTAGTAATCCCGCCCCACCAGCTCGTCCGGGGGATACTGCTGTGCCAGCACGCCCTCCGGCACGTTGTGCGGGTACCGGTACCCCTGCGCGTTCCCCAGCTTCTTCGCCCCCGCGTAGTGCCCGTCCCGCAGATGCGGCGGCACCGTGCCCGCCAAGCCGCCGCGGACGTCCGCCAACGCCGCGTCGATGCCCTTGATCACCGCGTTGGACTTCGGGGCCGTCGCCAGGTGGACCGTCGCCTGGGCGAGGGCCAGCCTGCCCTCCGGCATGCCGATGAACTGCACCGCGTGCGCCGCCGCCACCGCCGACTGCAACGCCGTCGGGTCCGCCATGCCGATGTCTTCGCTCGCGTGCACCACCAGCCGGCGGGCCAAGAACCTCGGGTCCTCCCCCGCCTCGATCATCCGGGCCAGGTAGTGCAGCGCGGCGTCCACATCGGACCCGCGGATCGACTTGATGAACGCGCTGATCACGTCGTAGTGCTGGTCGCCGTCGCGGTCGTAGCGAACTGCCGCTTTGTCCACTGTGGACTCGACGATGGCCAGGTCGATCGTCTTCGCCTCGGTGGCCGACGCCGCGTCCGCCGCCGCCTCCAGGGCCGTGAGCGCGCGGCGGGCGTCCCCGCCCGCGAGCCGGACCAGGTGCGCTCGCGCGTCTTCGGTCAGCGTCAGCTCGCCACCGAGGCCGCGCTCGTCGGACAACGCCCGCTCGATCAGCGAGGCGATGTCCGCGTCGGTCAGCGGGCGCAGCTGCAGCACCAGCGACCGCGACAGCAGCGGCGACACCACCGAGAACGACGGGTTCTCGGTGGTCGCCGCGACCAGCAGGACCGTGCGATCCTCGACCGCGCCGAGCAGCGCGTCCTGCTGGGTCTTGGAGAACCGGTGCACCTCGTCGATGAACAGCACCGTGTTCTCGGCGTTGTACTGCCGGCGCCGCCGCGCCTCCTCGATGACGCCGCGCACCTCCTTCACGCCCGCCGAAAGCGCGGACATCGCGACGAACCGGCGGCCGGTCGCGATCGAGACGAGGTTGGCCAGCGTCGTCTTGCCCGTACCGGGCGGGCCGTAGAGCAGCACCGACGCCGGCGCGGCGCCCTCCACCAGCCGCCGCAGCGGGGCGCCTTCGCGCAGCAGGTGCTGCTGGCCGACGACCTCGTCGAGCGAGCGCGGCCGCATCCGCACGGCCAGCGGCGAGCTGGCCGGGTCCGCCTGCGGTTCGGCGCCCGCGTTCGACCCCGTGCGCTCCGGCGGAGGCGCGATGTCGGCGTTCACCGTAAAAAGCTCGTCCTGTGCCACACCGATGACGTTAACCGACCCCACCGACAGAACCGCTTGCCCCGGCGTCCACCGGAGCGCTACCGTCGTGATGACTGGTTGACCGAAAGTGCGATTCCGGTCAACCAGTCAAATGCTCAACGAAACCACAGGTGGAGACGCATGAGCCATCCCAACCGCGAGCGCGCCGACCGGATCCTGGACGCGGCGGGCGAGCTGCTGCTGCGCATGGGCTACCGCAAGGTGGCGATCGACGACGTCGCGCGCGCGGTCGGCATCGGCAAGGGCACCGTCTACCTGCACTGGCGGAGCAAGGAGCTGCTGTTCCAGGCGCTGATGATGCGGGAGTCGGCCGACCTGACCGACGAGCTGCTGGCCATGATCAAGGCCGACCCGGCGATGATCCTGCCCCACCGGATGATCCCGGCGTCGTTCCTGATCACCCACCGCCGCCCGCTGGTGATGGCGATGCTGCGCGGCAACGCGGAGATGTTCGGCTCGCTCGGCGACCTCGCCCTGAAGAAGCAGCAGGACGAGGTGAGCGTGCACTTCGAGACCACGATGCTGCGGCACGGCCTGATCCGCGCGGACGTCCCGCACATGAGCTACGCGCTGCACGCGGCGACGCTCGGCTTCTACGTCGGCGACACGCTCTCGGACGAGTTCGAGGGCATCCCCGTCGAAGAGAAGGCGGACGTCCTCGCGCACCTGATCCGCACCGCGTTCGAACCGCCCGGGGAACCCGATCCCGCGGCGGTCGCGGAGGTGGCGGCGGAACTGAGTTCGACGCTCGAGGAGCTCGTCTCGGGCTTCCGAAACGGGATCTACGCACACGATCCCACCAGGGCCTCCGGCTGATTCGTGAGGCCACACCGGGGAAAGGGGCGGAAATGACCAGCACGATGGCCGACACCTGGGGACTCCACGAGGCCCAGTTCTGGCTGCGGGGGAAACAACCGGAGAAGCGGATCGAGTTCGCCGCGGAACTCGGGATGTGGAACGTCTACGGGCACCCGGAGATCGAGGCGATCCTCCGCGACCCGGCGACGTTCTCGTCCGACACCACGCGGCTGGTCCCGAAGGAGCTGATGCCGGACCCCGACTACGACCTGTCGACGGGCAGCATCCTGCAGCTCGACCCGCCGTTGCACAACAAGATGCGCAAGCTCGTCAGCCGCGCGTTCACGCCGAAGGTGGTGGCGGACCTCGAGCCGCGGATCGCCGCGATCACCCACGAACTGCTGGACGCGATCCCGGCCGGCGACCGGCTGGAGCTGGTCGAGCACCTGGCCTACCCGCTGCCGGTGATCGTGATCGCCGAACTGCTCGGCGTCCCGGCCGGCGACCGGACCCTGTTCAAGGGCTGGGTCGACAAGATGTTCGAGTCCGCCAACCAGGTTTCGCTGGTGAAGAAGGACGAAAACCAGGACGCGGCCATCCGGTCGTCCATGGAAGGCCAGAAGGCGCTCGCCGACTACCTCGGCGTGCACGTCGACGAGCGGCGCAAGCAGCCGCGGGAAGACCTGCTGACGAAGCTGGTCGAGGCCGAGCTGGACGGCGAGCGGCTGTCCCGCTCCGACGTCGTCAACTTCGCGAACATCCTGCTGCTGGCCGGCCACATCACCACCACGATGCTGCTCGGCAACGCGGTGCTGTGCCTGGACACGCACCGGGAGTGGGACGAGCGGGTGCGCGCGGACCGCTCGCTCGTGCCGCCGATGATCGAAGAGTCGCTGCGGTACCTCACCCCGTTCGCGGCGGTCGCCCGCGTGACCATGCGGGAGGTCGAAGTCGGCGGCGTCACCGTGCCGGCCGACCAGATGCTGCTCTGCTGGGTGGCGGCGGCCAACCGCGACGAGCGGGTGTTCCGCAACCCGGACACGTTCGACCCGCTGCGCGCGGAGAACCCGCACCTGGCGTTCGGCCGCGGGATCCACTTCTGCATCGGCGCGCCGCTGGCGCGGCTGGAGGGCCGGGTGGCGCTCAACATCCTGTTCGACCACTACCCGGTGCTGCGCACGATCCCGGGTGAGCCGCCGAAGTTCCAGGTCAACCCCAACATGACCGGCGTGCGCGAGCTGCCGCTGTCGACGGTCTAGGCCGGTTGCGCCCTGGGCGAAATCGCTCGCCCGGGGCGCGTGGCTGTCCGATGGTGGACCGATGAACGTGGCGGTGCTGGCGGACATCCACGGGGTCCTCCCGGCGCTGGACGCGGTCCTGGCGGAGCCGGACGTCCAGGCGGCGGAGAAGGTCGTGCTGCTCGGCGACCTGCTCGCCGGGCCGATGCCGGTCGAAACCCTCGAGCGCCTGCAGGAGCTCGGCGACCGCGCGGTGTGGGTCCGCGGCAACGCCGACCGCGAGCTGGCCGAATCGGCGCGCACCGGCGGCACGTTCGTCCCGGACCCGATCTTCCCGTGGGCGGCGAAGCAGCTGCGTCCGGCCGACCTGCCGCTCCTGGACGCGCTGCCGCTGACGGTGACGCTGGACGGCGTGCTGTTCTGCCACGCCACCCCGCGCAACGACACCGAGATCGTGCTCGTCGACTCGGCTCCGGAGAGGTGGGCAGAGGTCCTGGACGGCGTGACCGCGCCGACGATCGTCTGCGGACACACGCACATGCCGTACGTGCGGCTCGTGGACCGCCGGCTGGTGGTCAACCCCGGCAGCGTCGGAATGCCGTACGGGGCAAGGGGCGCGCACTGGGCGTTGCTCGGCGACGGCGTCCAGCTGCGGCGGACGGAGTACGACGCCGAAGCGGCGTGCCGCTACCTGGCGGAGCACTGCGCGTACCCGGACATCGAGGAGTGGGCGGACTACTTCGTCCGCGATCCGGCGTCGGACGTCGAAGCGCTGCGGGTGTTCAGCGGGCGCGGAACGAATTCCACATGATGACGGCGGCGTAGGGCAGGAACTCGCGGCCGCGGCGCCAGAGCCACGGGATGCCCTTCAGCACCAGCCAGCCCACGTGCCCGGTGGTGCTCGGTTCGGCGCCGCCGCTGCAGGTGAGGCTGACCGGTTCCGGGACGGCGAACCCGGCGTCGGCGAGGAGGCCGGTGAAGCCGTCGGCGAGCATGCGGTGGCCCAGTTCGGAGGGGTGCAGCCGGTCGACGCTCCAGGAGGCGAGGTCGTAGGCGCCGGGCAGGCGGGCGAGATCAAGGCAGGCAACGCCTTCGCGGGCGACGACCTCGTCGATGGCGGCGTTGAGTTCGGCGACCCGGGCGCTGAGGGCGCGCTTGAGCGCCTGCGGGAGGCGGAAGACCTTGCTGTGGTCGTGGAAGCGGACGGGGAGGACGGTGGTCCCGGTCGCGCGGAGGCGCCGGATGACTTCGGTGAGATCGGCGGCGATGCGCGCGGCGTCGAAGTCCGGCCGGAGGGTGTCGTTCATGCCGGCGACGAGCAGGGCGACATCCGGCCGCTGGGCAACGGCGGCGGGCACCTGCTGGGTGAGAACGCACCGCATCCGAGCCCCGGCGAAGGAGGGGTTGAGGTAGCCGCTCTCGTCGACCCCGAGCGCGGCGGCGACGAGCGGGCCGACCCCGCGCCAGCCACCCCGGCGGGGAAGGGGATCACCGAGCCCCACGGCGGTGGAGTCGCCGAGAACAGCGAGGCGCCGAGCGCGTTTGAGCGGCGCGACGGCGGCCAGCGGGCGCCGGGGCGGTTCGGGCAGCGGGGTGACATCGACGCTCATCACGGTCACGGTCACGACCATCGGCCATGGAGGCTCACACCCGGTGAGGTGGAGGTAACGCGGTCGCGACACCGGGCCTAATTCTTGACGCGCACCTCACAGCGGCCGGATATGTCCTGTTCGAGGGCTCGGCTCGGCTCGGCTCGGCTCGGCTCGGCTCGGCTCGGCTCGGCTCGGCTCGGCTCGGCTCGGCTCGGCTCGGCTCGGCTCGGCTCGGCTCGGCTC
>NZ_JBSFNC010000210.1:0-12937 GCF_053586895.1 Amycolatopsis sp. NPDC003731
CAAACGCGCCGCGGATCATCGGCAAGAAGGACCACGACGGCCGCACGCTGTTCACCGAACTCGGCGAACTGGACCCGGACGGCATCGCCGCCGGCCTGGCCAGGGTCCTGCCGCGGGACATCCCGCCGGTCGAGGCCTACCGCGGACGCCGTCGCCGCGAGCGCATCGCCGTCCCGCTGCTCGCCCGCACGCCGTACTTCTGCTCGGGCTGCCCGCACAACTCGTCGACGAAGGTCCCGGAAGGCACGCTCGTCGGCGGCGGCATCGGCTGCCACACCATGGCCTTGTTCATGGAGCCCGACCAGGTCGGCACCGTCCTCGGTGTGACGCAGATGGGCGGCGAAGGCACCCAGTGGATCGGCATGGCGCCGTTCGTCGAGGCGCAGCACTTCGTCCAGAACATCGGCGACGGCACCTTCACCCACTCCGGCAGCCTCGCCGTGCGCGCGGCGGTGGCGGCCGGCGTGAACATCACCTACAAGCTGCTCTACAACTCCGCCGTGGCGATGACCGGCGGCCAGGACGCCGTCGGCGGGCTGCCCGTCGAGAAGGTCGCCCAGCTGCTGCTGGTCGAGGGTGCGAAGCGGGTCGTGATCACCAGCGACGCCCCCGCGAAACACCGGAAGCTCCCCGCGGGCGTCGAGGTCCGCGACCGCTCCGAACTCCTGCGCACGCAGGAGGAACTGGCCGCGGTCAAGGGCGTCACCGTGCTGATCCACGAGCAGGAATGCGCGGCCGAGAAGCGGCGGAAGCGCCGGCGCGGGAAGCAGACCGCGCCCGCGACGCGCGTGGTCGTCAACGAGCGCGTCTGCGAGGGCTGCGGCGACTGCGGCACCAAGTCGAACTGCCTGTCCGTGCAGCCGGTGCAGACCGAGTTCGGCCGCAAGACCGCGATCCACCAGTCGTCGTGCAACGTCGACTACTCCTGCCTGGCCGGGGACTGCCCGTCGTTCGTCACCGTGGTGCCGTCCGGGAAGAAGCGGCGCCGGAAGGCCGTCGAACTGGCGGCCGACGCCGTTCCCGCACCGGAAACCCAGGACGCAGACTTCACCGTGCGGATCACCGGGATCGGCGGCACCGGCGTGGTCACCGTGACGCAGATCCTCGCCACCGCCGCGGTCCTCGACGGACGGCACGTCCGCACGCTCGACCAGACCGGGCTCGCGCAGAAGGGCGGCGCGGTCGTCTCCGACCTGAAGGTGACGGCGGAGCCGGTCGAACAGGCCCCGAAGCTGGCGGCCGGCGAGTGCGACCTCTACCTGGCCTGTGACGCGCTGGTCGGGGCGGACACGGCGAACCTGAAGGCCGCCGATCCGGCTCGCACCACCGTCGTCGTCTCCACGACCGAGATCCCGACCGGCCGGATGGTCGTCGACACGACGGTGTCCTTCCCGGAGCCCGGCAGCGTGCTCGCGCCTCTCGAAGCCGCGGCGAAGCGCACGGTGTCGCTGGACGCGCGCGGACTGGCCGAGGAGTTCTTCGACGACGACCAGTTCGCCAACGTGCTGCAGCTCGGCGCGGCTTTCCAGACCGGCGCGATCCCGCTGCCCGCGTCGGTGATCGAACGCGCCATCGAGCTGAACGGCACCCAGGTCGCCGCGAACCTGCAGGCGTTCCGCCGCGGCCGCCTGCTCGTCGCCGAGCCCCCGGCGGCCGCCACCCGGCCCGCGACGGCGAAGCCGCACCCGATGCGGGCCCTGGTGCACGCCGAGCCCGGCTCCGAGCTGGCGCGGCTGCTCGACATCCGGATCCCCGACCTGGTCGCCTACCAGGACAAGGCCTACGCCCACGCGTACGCGGAGTTCGTCGAGCGGGTCCGGGTGCTGGAGGACGGGCCGACCGAAATCACCGAAGCCGTCGCGAAGCACCTGTACAAGCTGATGGCGTACAAGGACGAGTACGAGGTCGCCCGCCTGTCGCTGGACCCGGCCTTCACCGACGGCCTCGAAGAGCAGTTCGGCGCGGGCACGAAGTACGCCTATCGGCTGCACCCGCCGGTCCTGCGGGCACTCGGGATGCGGCGCAAGATCAGCCTCGGCCCGTGGTTCCGGCCGGCGTTCCGGCTGCTGCACGCGCTGCGCCGGCTGCGCGGGACCCGCTTCGACCCGTTCGGCCGCGCCGAGGTGCGGCGAGTCGAGCGCGAGCTGATCGAGGACTACCGCAACGTGGTGCTGGAGGCGTTCCGGACCCGGGATCGAGCACGGGCACTGGCCCTGGCCGAACTGCCCGACCTCGTCCGCGGCTACGAGGACGTCAAGCTCGCCAACGTGGCGAAGTACCGCGAACGGCAGGCCGAAGTCCTCACGCCCGCAGGTAGCTGAGCATCGCCTGGGCGCCGTCGGGGACGCGCAGTTTCGTGCTGACGTCCCCGGCGTGCTGCCGGGCCGCGGCGGTGCCGATGCCGAGCAGCCGCCCGATCGTCGGCACCGAATGGCCCTCGGCCAGCAACGCCACCACCTCGCGCTCGCGGGGTGTCAGCGTCGCCACCGGGTCGCCGGGCCGGGGCCGGGCCAGCTGCACCGCCACGACGTCGCGGTCCAGGACCGTGCCGCCCGCCGCGACCCGCCGGAGGGCGTCGAGGAACTCGTCGGGCTTGCCGACGCGCTCTTTGAGCAGGTACCCGGCTCCCCCGCCGCCGGCGGCCAGGAGGTCGCCCGCGTAGCCGTCTTCGACGAACGCCGACAGCGCGAGGATCGCCAGGCCGGGGACGCGGCGCCGGGCTTCGAGGGCGGCGCGGAGCCCTTCGTCGGTGAACGTCGGCGGCATCCGGACGTCGACGACGGCCAGGTCCGGTTCTTCGGCGCCGACCGTCGCCACCAGGTCGTCCGGGTGGTCGACGGCGGCGGTGACCTCGAACCCCTCGCTGCGCAGGAGCAGCACCAGCCCCTCGCGCAGCAGGGCGTCGTCCTCCGCGATCACGATCCGCACGACGGCTGCCTCCTCGCGTCCGCGTCATCCCCTGCCTGGGTGCACGGACGTACGGGGCAAAACGTTCAGCTCTGGCCGGACCAGCCGCTCAGCCGGGTCAGCAGGCGTTCCAGGACCTCGGGGTCGGCGGCCACCGGATCGCCGGAGACCGGCTCGTCGACGAGCGTCCGACGGTCCTGGCGGCGGGGCAGGCGCACCTGCCGCGCGGTCATGCCGCCCGGCAGCGGCAGTTCGCACCAGGTGGTGCGGCCGCCGCCGTCGGCCGGCGAGACGCCGAGCCGCTCGCCGGGGCGGGCCGGGGTGTCCGGCCGTCCGGGGACGTCGTCGTCGACCTCGATCGACAGCACCTCGGCGCGCAGCCGCAGCCGCAGCGTCACGAAGGCGGGCGCCTTCGGGTCGCTCGCGTCGATCACGGCCTCGACCAGGCGTTTCGCGGTGGCGGTCACCTGCTCCAGCATCGGCAGCAGGGACCAGTCGGTGAGAATCAGGCGGACGAACAGCTCGGTCACCGGCAGCGCGCTGGGCTGCGCGACGAGCCGGATGTCGTCCATCTGGGAGGTGTGCGCGCTCAAACCCGACCTTCCTCGCCCAAGGTGCGCCTGTGCCGCACCACGTCAGTCCGCCCGCCGCGGCACGGTACCGCCCGGGCCGGACGTTGCCACCGTCGGGGCCTTGGGTGAGCTGCTCGAGGACGAGGCCGAGCCCGTCGAGCGGCTGCTCGGCGCGCAGGCGAAGGCGGTCGAGGTGTGGCCCGATCTTCGAGGAGTTCGACGCCGGCCGCGCGTATTTCGCCGCGCGGCCGGACGTCACGGGGCATCGGCGGGTTCTTCGAGCAGCTCCTCGACCTCGGGCCCGCCGCCGCGGACTCCTGACCGGGCTCAGACCCGGGCCGGGACCCAGAGCTCGTCGATGGCGCGTTCCGCCGCCGCGAGGCTCTCTTCGGCGAGCGGGATGAGTTCCGCCAGGGCCGGGCGGACCGGCGCCAGCGTCAGCTCGGCGGTGATGAAGCGCGGCTCCAGGCCGGTGAGGGAAACGCCGTGCGGGAGCCACTGCTGGGCGTGGTCCCAGCCTTCGCGCGGCGTGCCCTCGCCGTAGCCGCCGCCCCGGCTGGCCAGCACGACGAACTCGCGGCCGCCGAGCAGGCCGGCGTTGGTCTCGGGGTCGACCGACAGGCCCGGGGCGATGAGGTGGTCGACCCAGGTCTTGACGGTGCTCGGCGGCCCGAAGTTGTACAGCGGCAGGCCGAGCAGCACGGTGTCGGCCGCCTTGACCTCCTCGACGAGCTCGACCGTCCGCGCCCAGGCCGCCGCCTGCTCGGGCGTGTGTTCCGCGGGTGGCACCCGCCCGGCCATGGCGCCGGCCGCGTCGACGTGCGGGATCGGGTGGGCGCCCAGGTCGCGGTAGGTGACGGTGCCGTCCGGGTGCGCGGAGCGCCACGCCGCCGCGGCCCGCGCGCTGAGCCGCCGGCTCACCGAGGCGTCGCCCTGGATGCTCGAGTCGATGTGCAGGAGATGAGCCATGTCGTTAGCCGTCCATAGATCGTTGGTGTAGGACAAACCATTGATAGCACATCGACCATTGGACTGCCCATATACTGGGCGGCATGACCTCGCTCCCGGTCGTCAACCAGCCCCCGCACCGCTGCGGCGCGCTGGTCGACCACCTAGCGCGCCGGCTGCGGCTGCGCAGCGAGTCGGTGCTGGCCCCGCTCGGCCTGCGGCCGCGGCACCTGATCCCCCTCACGGTGCTGCGCGACCGCGGCGGCAGCTCGCAGCAGGACCTGGCGAAGATCCTGGAAATGGACAGCACGAACGTGGTGACCCTGCTCAACGAGCTGGAGACGGAGAACCTGATCGCGCGGCGCCGGTCGCCCGAGGACCGCCGCCGTCACCTGGTCGAACTGACCGACGTGGGCGCGAAGCTGCTGGCGCGGGCGGAGTTCGCGTTGACAGCGGTCGAGGACGAGGTGTTCAGCGGGCTGAGCGACGAGCAGCGGGAGACGCTCTACGAGCTGTTGCAGCAGGCGACGCGCAAGACCGGCGTGGAGGCCTGCCGGGAGACGCCGCCCTGCTGAGCGTCACGCGCCGGCGATGTCCCGCGCCAGCTGCTGCGCTTCCGGCAGCGTGAACTTCCCGGTGATCTGCGTGGCGCCGTCGGTGATGGCGGCCTGGATCTGCGGCGCGGTGAGCACCCGGCTCTTCACGACCATCGCGACCTGCTTGCCGACGTTGCTGCCGGTCCGCTCCGCCCACGTCCGCGCCCCGGCCGTGCTGAAGCTGAGGTTGACGACGGAGCTTCCCGTCGCCGGATCGAGCCGGGCCTCCACCCAGCCCACGTCAGCGCCGCTGAGGAACCCCGGGCCGAGGACGAACCGGCTGCCCGTGCCGGGGTCGCAGCTCACCAGTGGGAGCGCCGGATCGTCCCGGCCGTCCAGGGTGTCCGGCGCGTCCGGCGCGCAGTCGAGCGCGCGGGCCGCGGCCTCCTGAGCGGCCGGGTCCGTGCTCTGCCGCTGCCCCGGCGGGCCGGCCGCCGGCCCGGGCGGCAGCTCACCCAGCACGGGGCGGAACCGCAGCCGCGAGGAGGATCCGCACAAGGGGTCATCCTGGTGGAAAAGCGGACTTCCGGGAAGCGCGGTCAAAGGGGTTCTTGGTACATGGCCAGGACTCGTTGCAGCTGCGCTATCCGCCGCTGCGCTTCCTCCAGCCGGCTCTCCAGCTTCTCCCGCTCGCGGCGCTCGTACTCGGCCCGGGTGAAGTGCAGTTCCATGAAGTCGACGACCCGGCCCAGCTGGTGCCGGCTGTCCTTCGACTCGGCCGCGACGAGCTCGACCTGCTCTTCGGCCTGGCGTCGGGCCTGGTTGATCTCCGCCAGCTCGACCCGCATGTTCTCGATGTGCGCACGTTCGCGACCGTGCAGGACACGCAGATCCTGCTCGCGCTGCACGTCACCCGGCGAGACCACCGCTCCGGCCACCGCCCGGCCGGCGCGCAACCGTTCCAGGTCCGCTTCCAGCTGCCGGCACTTGGTCTCCTCGCGGGCCAGGCGGGCCGCCAGGTCCTGCTCCCGCCGCCGCAGATCGGACACTTCCTGCCGGGCCTCGGCGAGGCGGTCACCCAGGTCGCGGGAGAAGTCGTCGAAGTCGTTCCGGACCACGACCAGATCGAGCTCCTGCGGGCCGGTGCTCGTCTCCAGCCGGGCCCGGGCCCGCTGCCACGGGCCGAGCGCTTCGCTGGGCATCCCGCATGCGAGCAGGATCGTCACCAGCTGGTGCTCGCGAGGCAGCCGGGTTCCGTTGAACAGGTCGGTCATGGTCGATTTGGCCAGCGACTTCGGGCGGTTCGACGACGACTTGGCCAGTTCGTCGTACGTCATCCCCGAGCGCGACCGGACCTGCCGCAGCAAGCCGGCGAAGTCGGCGACGCTGTTCGCCTGCTCCGGCACCAGATCGCCGAACAGGCCGGAAGAGGGGGAAACGACCACATCAACCGGTCGCACCAGCCGACCGGCGTGTTACGCGTCCCGTTCCGGCCCGTCCGCTCCCGTTCGCATCGTTCCGGCTTCGTTCGGATCGCTGTGAAACGCGCGGCGGAGCGGGTCTTCTGGAGACATGAACTCCTCAAGCACCGGCACCACGAACTCCGCGGACCTGTTCGATTTCCTGAAGTGGGTGATGAGCTCCCGGGCCCGCTCGAAGGACATGCGCAAGCTGCTCTGCGTCGCCGGCGGTATCGTGGCGATCCTGGTCGGCGTCCTCGTCGTGGGCCTGGCCGTGTCCGGCCTGGCCTCCGCCGCGGCCGGGGTGCTCTGCGGCGCCGTCGGCCACCGGTTCCGCGGCCGGAGACCCAGCGGCCGGGACGACGTCACCCCTCGGGCGGGAACAGGCGAGGCATGAAGGCCAGCATCAGCGCCGACCAGACCACGTGCGTCAGCAGCGGCGCCTGCACCCCGCCCGACCGGCCGCGCTGCCACGCGAACAACGTGCCCATCACCGCCGACGCCAGCACGAGCGCCGGGTTCCGGGTCGCCGTCGTGGAAAGCACGTACACCGCCGTGGCGACCCGGGCCCCGGACGCGTCGTACAGGGCGCCGCGGAAGAAGACCTCCTCCGCCGCTCCCGTGAGCAACGTCGTCGCCGCCACCGAGGCCGTCGGGCCGCGGCGGGCGTGGTCCAGGACCCCGGCGATCGCGCGGCGCAGCAGCGGGATGCGGCGGGCCACCAGCGCGCACCCGTAGAACACGCCGAACGCGCCCGCGCCCATGGCCACCGGCTGGACGACGTCCGCGCTCCCCCGGCGGACCGGCCCGGCGACCCGGGCCCCGGCGAGCCAGGTGGCCGCGACCGAGGCCGTCAGCACGTGGAAGCGGCGCGATCCGGGGCGGCTGGCCAGTGACGCGCCGAGCAGGCCGGATCCGGCGGCGGTCACCGCGGCGAGGACCGGCTTCACGCCGGCCGCCGGCTCTTCGCGCGCTCGCCCAGGGCCTGCAGCACCGCTTCGTCGTAGCCCATCGGCTCGAAGTCGACGATCCGGCGGATCGCGTCGTCGCGGACCACGACCTCGTTGGTCATCGAGTCGATCAGCGCCCGCCCGGTCGGGACGTCGATGTCGGTGACCAGCGACAGCCAGTACGACGACAGCCGCGGGGACAGCAGCGGGACCGGCAGGATCAGCAGCGGCCGGCCCTCGATCGCCGCCACCCGCTGCAGCATGTCGCGGTAGGCCAGCACTTCCGGGCCGCCGATGTCGAACGTCCGGCCCGCGGCCTCCGGGTGGTCGAGCACACCGACGAGGTAACGCACGACGTCGGCGATCGCGATCGGCTGCGTCCGCGTGGTGACCCAGCGCGGGGTCACCATGGCCGGCAGGTGCTCGACCAGCTGCCGGGTCAGCTCCCACGACGTGCCGCCGTGGCCGATCACGATCCCGGCACGCAGCACCGTCACCGGCACGCCGGTCTCCCCCAGCAGCCGTTCGACCTCGCGCCGGCTGGCCAGGTGCTCGGACAGCGCATCGTCGTCGTCCCCGAGCCCGCCGAGGTAGACGATCCGGCGCAGGCCTTCCGCGGCCCGGGCGAACGCGCGCGCGGCATCGGCGTCACGGCGCTTGAAGTCCGCACTGTCGAGTGAATGCACGAGGTAGTACGCGGCTTCGACGCCCTTGAGCGCGTCCCGCAGCGAACCGACGTCGGCGACGTCGCCGCGGACGGCTTTCCCGGCGCCGCGGTACTTCGCGGGGTGGCGGGTCATCGCGAGCACCTCGTGGCCGGCCGCCTCGAGCGCCGGGCACAACCGGCTGCCGACGAACCCCGACGCCCCTGCCACCAGCACCCGCATGCCCGCGACGTTAGCCGGGACGGCCTTCGCGCGCAGATCGTCCGCCGCCGGCGAAGCAGACCGCGGCGACGACCCCGGCACACCCGATCAGCTGCGCCCACCCGGGCGTCTCCCCGAGCAGGCCGATGCCGAGCAGGACCGCGCCGACCGGCTGCAGGAGCATCAGCGTCGCCCCGGTGGTCGCGGACATCCGGGGCAGCGCGGCGGAGATGAGCAGCCAGCCCGCCAGCTGGCCGACGCCGGCGAGCGCGATCAGCCAGCCGAACGCGGGCCAGCCCGGGGTCAGGTCGAGCGTGCCGGTCGGGACGCCGAGCACGACGGCGACCACCCCGGCGGAGACCGTGGCCAGCACCAGTGAGTGCGCTTGCGTGCCGGTGCCGCCGCTGAGCCGGATCAGGAAGAGGTAGCCGGCGTACCCGGCGCCGGCCAGCAGCGCCGCGACCGCGCCGGTGACCGGGTCCGGGCCGAACGAGCCGGTGCCGGCGAAGCCGCCGGCCAGCACGATCCCGGCGAGCAGCACGGGCACCGCGGTGAGGAACCGCTTCGACGGCCGTTCGGCCAGGAACGCGAAGGCCAGCAGCGGCACGATCACCACCTGCACGGCGAGGAGCACAGTCGCGATGCCGGCGCCGACCCGCGGGATCGCCTCGCCCCAGAGCACGAAGTCCAGGCCGAGCCCGGTCCCGGCCAGCAGCGGCAGGAGCACCCGGCGCCGGCCGGGCGTGCGCCGTTCGCGGCCGGCCAGCACGAGCAGCACCGGCAGGGCGAGCAGGCAGCGCCAGAACGCGCTCGTGCTGCCGCTGACGTGCGAAACCTTGATGAAGACCGACGACAGCGAGATGCAAAAACTGCCGAGGGCGGCGAGCAGGCGCGGGTCGAGGCGGCGAGTGAGCGTCGGGGCGGTCGTGAGCACGTCTCCAGCGTGCGGACGCCGACTGTCAAGGACAAGCGAATGTTTCTGCCTGGAATTCGGTAGCATCGCTACCGTGTTCGGACTGGAGCGTATGCGGGCGCTGCACGCGGTCGCCACCCACGGCTCGGTCGCCGCGGCGGCCGAATCCCTGCACGTGACGCCGTCCGGGGTGTCCCAGCAGCTGGCGAAGCTGGAACGCGAGGCCGGCCAGCCGCTTCTGGAGCCGCGCGGCCGCGGGGTCCGGCTGACGAAGGCGGGCCACGTGCTGGCCGGCCACGCGGAGCGGATCCTCGCCCAGGTCGCCACGGCGAAGGCGGATCTGGAGCTGCTGCGCGACGACGTCATCGGGCCGCTGCGGATCGGCGCGATCCCGACGACGGTCCACGCGCTGCTCCCGCCCGCGCTGGCCACCCTCGCCGCGCAGCACCCGCGGCTCGCGGTGACGCTGCACGAGGGCGAGGCCGAGCAGACGATGCCGCGCGTGCTGGCCGGCGACCTCGACGTCGCGGTGCTGGAGAGCTGGACCGACCACCCGACGGTGATCCCGCCGTCGGCGGCGAGCAGCACGCTGTTCTCCGACGTCGCCGACCTCGCCCTGCCGGCCGGGCACCGGCTGGCCCACCGCAAGACGGTCGACCTGTCCGAAGTGGACGACCTGCCGTGGATCGGCTGGAGCGCGGGTTCGGGGTGCCACGAGTGGCTGGTCCGGGTGCTGCGCAAGCAACGGCTGGAGCCGCGGATCAGCTGCACGGTCGGCGGCTACCCGACCCAGCTGGCCCTGGTGGCGGGCAACCTCGGCGCGGCGCTGGTCCCCCGGCTGGCCCGCGACCGCGTGCCGGAGGGGGTGCGGATCCTGGCCACGCGGCCGGCGCTGAGCCGCACGATCCACGCGGTCTGCCGGGCGGGCGAGGAGGACCGCGGGGCGGTACGGGCCTGCCTGGACGCGCTGCGGGCGGCGTCGGCGCGGTTCGAAAGCGCGGGCCGGGTCACCGGCTGAGCCGCGCCACCATCTCGGTCACCAACCGGCCCGGGCGCCGGTGGTGCACCAGGAAGATCTCCCGCTCCGGCCGGGCGTCCGCCGCGTCGCGGACCTCGACGCGGGCCGGCCCGACCCGCTCGAGCACGCTCTCCGGGACGAACGCGATGCCGAGCCCGGCTTCCACCAGCGCCACGATCACCTGGTAGTCCCGCGTCTCGTACGCCACCCGCAGCCCCACGCCCGCGGCGCCGGCGAGCTGCTCCAGGCACGCGCGGTTGGGTACGCCCGGGCTGCCGGAAATCCAGTCCTCCGCAGCCAGTGCCCGCAGGGTGAGCCGGCGGGCGCGCGCCTTCGCGTGCCCCTTCGGCAGGATCAGCCGGAACCGCTCCGAACGCAGCAGCGACCGCTGCAGGCCGCGCGGGTCGGGCAGCGGTGCGCCGGGATACCGGTGGGTGATCAGCAGGTCGAGTTCGCGGGAACTGACCAGGCCGTACCCGTCCGGCGGCTCGAGGTCGAGCAGCCGCAGCGCCACGCCGGGGTGGTCCCGGCGGAAGCCGGCGAGCGCGGCCGGCACCAGGGTCATGCCCGCGCTCGCGAACGTGCCGACGGTGAGCTCCTCGTCGAGCAGCGCCCGGACCGTCCGCTCGGCCGTCCGCAGCTCCCCGACGATCGCCTCGGCGTGGACGAGCAGCGCCTCCCCGACCGGCGTGAGCGTGACGCCGCGGGCGTGGCGGTCCAGCAGGCGGGCGCCGACGTCGCGCTCCAGCTTCGCCAGCTGCTGCGAGACGGCGGACGGTGTGAACGAAAGCCGTTGCGCGGCCGCGGCGATCGAGCCGGCGTGGGCGACCTCGGCCAGCACGGCCAGGCGATGGGCGTCGAGCACGGAAGCCTCCAGCCGTAAGTGCTGCTTAATCCAGCATAGGAGACGTCGCTGGTGCTTACGGCGGGCCGCGCGCATGCTGGAGCCATGATCAGCACTGCGGATGTCGAACGGGCGGCCGCGCGCATCGAGGGACGGGTCCGCCGGACGCCGGTGCTCGCCGCGGACGAGGGCGTGTGGTTCAAGCTGGAACACCTGCAGCACACCGGGTCGTTCAAGGCCCGCGGCGCCTTCAACCGGATCATCGCCGCGGGCGAGCAGAACGGCGTTGTCGCCGCTTCGGGCGGGAACGCCGGCCTCGCCGTCGCCTACGCCGCCTCGGAATTCGGCCTCCCGGCACGGGTCTACGTCCCGGCGACCGCGCCCGCCGTGAAGGTCGCGAAACTCCGGCAGCTCGGCGCGACGGTGGAATTGGCCGGCGAAAAGTACGCCGACGCCTACGACGCGGCCGTGAAACACGCGGCCGACTCCGGCGAGCTCTTCTGCCACGCCTACGACCAGCCGGACATCTGCGCCGGGCAGGGCACCCTCGGCCTCGAACTGCTGGAGCAGGCCGGCGACCTGGACACGATCCTCGTCGCGGTCGGCGGAGGTGGCCTGCTGGCCGGGGTCGCCGCCGCGGTCGAAGGCCGGGCGCGGGTGGTCGGCGTCGAGCCCCGCACGATCCCGACGCTGCACTCCGCCCTGGCCGCGGGTGAGCCGGTCGCGGTCGACGTCGCCGGCATCGCCGCCGACTCCCTGGGCGCGACCCGGCTCGGTGACATCGCGTTCGCCGTCGCCACCCGCACCAACGCGGGCTCGGTGCTGGTGGAGGACACGGCGATCGCCGAAGCGCGGGCGGCGTTGTGGGACCGCTACCGCCTCGCCGTCGAACCGGGTGGGGCGACCGCGTTCGCCGCCCTGCTGTCCGGCGCCTACCGGCCGTCGCCGGGCGAGCGCGTGGCCGTCCTGCTCTGCGGCGCCAACACCGACCCCGCCACGCTCACTTCCCCGAAAGCCGCGCCACCACCGGGGCGAACTCCTCGAGGAACGCGCCGTTGACGCTGAAGTAGGACACGCCCTGTTCCTCGCGGCGGCGTTCGAGCTCGGCCACCATCTCGTCGACGTCGCCGCGGAGCAGGCCGAGGGAGTCGTGCTCGATGAGCGTCTCGGCGTCGACGCCGATGAAGCCGCGGATCCACGGTGGCACCTCGGTGCCGACGACCCAGATGTTCATCGCGAACTCGATGTCGCGATCACCGGCCGCGGAACGGACTTCCTCGACGTGCCCGGTCATTTCCTCGCGGGTGGTCAGCACGCCGCCGGCCATCGTGACGATGTCGGCCTTCAGCCCGGCGAGGCGGCGCACCTTCGGCCCGCCGGCGGCGATCATCACCGGCGTGTGCCCGTCGCCGTCGAGCCGGCGGATGTGGTCGACCGTCTCGGAAACCGCGTCGAGCCGGTCCTGTCCCGAACCGTACGGGAGCCCGAGTTCCCCGGCCTGCTGGCGCATTTCCGGCCGCCCGGTGCCGAGCCCGAGCTCGAACCGGCCGTCGGTGACGACGGTCAGGCTGTGCGCTTCCCAGGCCGCCGCCCGCGGCGTGCGCAGCGGGCTGGCCAGGACGAACGAGCCGACGCGCAGCTCGGTCGTCGCCGCGGCGGCCGCGGCGAGGGCGGCGGTCGGTGTCGGCATGTTCAGGTTGTCCGGGCACAGCACGGTCGAATAGCCGAGTTCTTCGGCCCGGCGAGCGGTGGCCAGCCACTTCGCGCCGCCCTCGGTCGCGCCCGCGACCACGCCGAACCGGAACGCCTTCTGCGGCATCGAACACCCCCACGTCGTTGGTCCTTCGATCAAACCACCGGTGCGCCCCGGCCGGCCCCCCCCGCCCGGCGCCCCCCCCACGCCGGGTCGCCGAGCTTGCGGGC
>NZ_JBSFNC010000211.1:0-12666 GCF_053586895.1 Amycolatopsis sp. NPDC003731
GGTGCCCACCACCCCGAAGCCGCGATTGTCACTACGGACGGTGGTACCGCGTCAAGGCGGGAAAGCGTGCCTTGACCCGGCACCACCGTCCGCGTGCGGGCTTCGGATCGGGGCGGTGGGGGGGGTCTGGGTGGGGTGCGGGTCTGGCTTCAGCGTCTCGTTCGGGCCGTTGAGGTACCCGACCGAGAGGGCACCCCGACTTTGCCGGAGCCCCGAGATCAAGGCGAGCGGCCCCGGGGGTCCAGGGGGCGGAGCCCCCTGGCGGGGGTTTGGGGGTTCGACCCCCAAAAAACACGACAAAACGAAGGAAGGCCCAGCCCCGAAGGGGCGTGGGCCTTCCGCGAAGTGCCGTGGAGGTGCCGGGAATTGAACCCGGGTCCTCTGGCGTCTCGACAGGGCTTCTCCGTGCGCAGTCCGCTACGTCTTTACTTGACTCCCTCAGTCACGCGAACAAGCTGAGGTGACGAGCCCAGCCACTGTTTGCTTCACGACTGTTCCCCGTGGCCGGGACAGCCGCTGAGCCTCCTAGCTGATGCCGGTACCCGGGCCGGAGGCGAACCCGGGCCGACAGAGTCGCACTCGCTCAGGCGGCGAGGGCGAACTCGCGCTGACTGGAGTCGGCGCTTATTGGTTTGCGATGACGCTTACGGTGGTCTCTCGCCTGCACCGGCACGCTTCCCCTGACTCAACGTCCAAAGTCGAAACCGTTCACCCCCTTGTCGGGATCACAACCTGTCCATCATAACGCCCGGCGCGACCGCTTTAGTCCCGGAGGGGTGGGGCCAGCCCTACCGCCGGGATGCCCGCTCGCACCATGTCGCCGGCCTCGCGGAACGTCGATGCTGGTGTCCGTGGGAAGGAGCAGGGTCATGGTGAACGAAAGGCGGGATCCGCCGTTCGGTGGTTCGGTGGTGTTCTTGCTGATGAACCTGCCGCTGGGGGTGCTGGCGTTCGGGTTCCTGACGGCGTTCGTGTCGGCCGGCGCCGGGACCGCCGTGGTGTGGGTCGGGGTGGGCCTGCTCGCCTTGGTCGTGCTCGCCGTGCGGGGGGCCGCCCGGCTGGAGCGGGCGCGGGTCTACGCGCTGCTGGACCGCTACATCGACCTGCCCTACCTGCCGTTGCCGGCCGGCAAGCAGGCCGCGCGGTGGAAGGGGCGGCTGAAGGACCCCTCGACCTGGCGGGACCTCGCCTACTTCGCCCTGCTCTTCCCGGTGGGCCTGGTCGAGTTCGTGCTCGTGACGACGTTCTGGGCGACGAGCCTCGCGCTCGTCTTCCTGCCCGTCTACTTCCGGTGGCTGCCCGGTGGCGAATACCGGTTCCCGAACTCGGAGCTGCCGTGGCTGACCGTGGACACCACGGTGGAGGCGCTACCGTGGGCAGCGCTCGGGGTGTTGTTCGTCGCGTTGTCGGTGGCGTTGACCAGGGCGCTGGCGGGCGTGCACGCCCGGCTGGCGACGGGGCTGCTGGGGCCGACGGTCGCGCAGCGCCGCCGGATGGAGCGCTGGTGGGAAAACGCGGAAGAGAAGAACCTGGTGGCGGGATGAGCGAGGCGCAACAGCTGGAACACCCGCGGCCGCACCCGGCTCGCACGATCCTCTACATGCTGGTCAGCTTCGTCTTCCGGCTCCTGCAGTTCGTGCTGGTCGTGGTCGGCATTTCGGTGGGCGTCTCGACCGCGGTGATCTGGATCGGGTTCCCGATCCTGCTGGCGACGACGAGCTTCGTGCGCTGGTCCGGCGACCGTGAGCGGAGCTGGGCGGGCAAGCTGCTGAACGTGCCGCTGCCCCCGGTGCAGCGGCGGCCGTACGAAGAGGGGCAGCCGCTGCTGCGGCGGTGGATGGTCCGGCTGAGCGACGCGACGACGTGGCGTGACCTGGCGTACCTGATGGCCGCCTTCCCGCTGGCGTGCGCGGAGTTCGCGATCGCGCTGGCGTCGGTCGTGCTGCTGCCGATGGCGATCTGGGTGACGCCGTGGCTCGGCTGGCTGCACGGCGAGCTGGCGCTGGCCCTGCTGGGGCCGAACCGCACGAAGCGGCTGGAGCAGAAGGCCGAGCGGCTGCAGGCGTCGCGGGCCCGCGGGGTCGACGCGGCCGAAGCCGAACGCCGTCGCATCGAGCGTGACCTGCACGACGGCGCACAGCAGCGGTTGGTGGCCGTCGCCATGAGCCTGGGCCGCGCGAAGTCGAAGTTCGACCAGGACCCCCAAGCGGTGCGGGACCTCATCGACGAGGCGCACACGGACGCGAAGCTCGCCGTGTCGGAGCTGCGGGACCTGGCGCGCGGCATCTACCCGGCCGTCCTCGGCGACCGGGGCCTGGACGCGGCGCTGTCGGCGCAGGCGGCGAAGTCGCCGATCCCGGTGGACGTCGCGGTCGACGTCGACCCGCGCCCGCCGGCCGCGGTGGAGACGACGGCGTACTTCATCGTCGGCGAGACGCTGACGAACATCGCGAAGCACTCCGGAGCGACCGAAGCCGGCGTGAAGGTGTGGCGGACCGACGACCACGTCGTCGTCGAGATCACCGACAACGGCCACGGCGGCGCGGAAGTGCGCCCCGGCGGCGGGCTGGCCGGGCTGGCCGACCGCGCCGCGACGATCGACGGCGTGATCACCGTGGTCAGCCCGGTGGGCGGGCCGACCGTGATCCGGGCTGACCTCCCCTGCCAGTGGTGAATATTCTGGACCCCGTTCATCCACGAACCTGGGGGCCGGATGCGGGTAGTCATCGCCGAGGACGCCGTGCTGCTGCGGGCCGGGGTGACCCGCCTGCTCGCCGACGAGGGCATCGAGACGGCCGCGGCCGTCGACAACGGGGACGACCTCCTCGGCGCGGTCAAGGAACACCGTCCTGACCTCGCGATCGTCGACGTCCGCATGCCGCCGACGTTCACCGACGAGGGCCTGCGCGCGGCGCTGGCGGCCCGCAAGGAGATCCCCGGCCTGCCGGTCCTGGTGCTGTCGCAGTACGTCGAGGAGTCGTACGCGGTGGAGCTCCTCTCGGGCGGTGCCGGCGGCGTCGGTTACCTGCTGAAGGAGCGCGTGGCGGACGTCGCGGACTTCCTGGACGCGGTCCGCCGCGTGGCCGGCGGCGGCACGGCGATCGACCCGGACGTGATCGCCCAGCTGATGGCCCGCGGCCGCCGCAACCCCTTGGACGCGCTGACGGCCCGCGAGTCGGAGGTCCTCGGCCTGATGGCGCAGGGCCTGTCCAACACGGCGATCGCGAACTCCCTGGTCGTTTCGCACGGCGCGGTGGAGAAGCACATCGGCAACATCTTCTCGAAACTCGGCCTCGAAGCCAGCGCGGAGGAACACCGGCGCGTGCGTGCGGTGTTGACGTACCTGGGCCGCTGAGCGACGGACGGTGACCGGACCTCCCGTAGGGTGGACAACGAGTCACCCGTTCCGCGGGCGGCACCCCTGTGAGCGCTCACCTACCATGAGCGGACCCGGCGGCGAGAGGAGCGCGCAGATGTCCGATGAGATCCGCTGCGTCCGCTTCTTCGGCGGCCCGCTCGACGGCCGCGTCCAGGAGCTCGGGGACGCCGAGCCGATCCCCGGCACCGTCATCCGGCACATCCACCTGCACGGCGGCCCGAAGATCGAGACCCGCTACGAGCTCGGCCTCACCGAGCACGGCTGGGAGTACCGGGTCGCCGCCACGCAGCACGAACCCGAGCCCGACAACCTGAGGTAGGGGAAACCCCCGCATCCACCGGGGGTGAACAGCACCCCGAACAGGCCGGGCAGCACCGCTGTCTTCCCCGGTCGGACCGGCCAGGCTGAACGGCATGCAAACAGCGGGCCGGGACCGATTCCTCGACGTCGTCCGGGCGGGGGCCATCCTCGCCGTCATCGCCCAGCACTGGATCATGCCGGTGCTCTCCTACTCCGACGGGCACCTCGCCACCGGCAACGCCCTCGCGACGCCGGGCTGGTGGGTCGTCACCTGGCTCAGCCAGGTCATGCCCCTGGTCTTCTTCGCGGGCGGCGCGGCCAACCTGATCTCCTTCCGCCGCGCCGCCTCCACGCGGCAGTGGCTCGGCGGGCGGATCAAGCGCCTGATGGTGCCGGTGCTGCCGTTGATGGCCGTCTGGCTGATCGTGCCGGACTTCCTGCGCGGTCTGGGCGTCCCACCGCAGCCGTTGCAGGTCGGCAGCGCGATCGCCGCGCAGCTGCTGTGGTTCCTGGCCGTGTACGTGCTCGTCGTGCTGCTCACGCCGCTGATGGTCGCCGCGCACCGGCGCTGGGGCCTGAAGGTGCCGCTCGTCATGGGCGCGGCAGGCGTCCTCGTCGACGTCGCGCGCTTCAACGACTTCGGCTACATCGGTTACGCCAACGCGATCTTCGTCTGGGTCGCCGTGCACCAGCTCGGCTTCCACTACGTCGAAGGCCGCCTCGGCTCGCTGACCCGCCGCGGCGCGCTGACGCTGTCCGCCGCCGGGTTCGGCGTGACCGCGCTGATGGTCGCGTTCGGACCGTACCCGGCCAGCATGATCGGCATGCCGGGCGCGCCGGTGTCCAACATGAGCCCGCCCACCGTGCTCCTCGCCTTCCTCGCCGTCGGCCAGATCGGCCTGCTGCTCGCCTTCCGCCCGCAGCTCAACGCCCTCGCGGCGCGCCCCGGCATCGGCGACGCCCTCGGCTGGCTGGGCGCGCGGTTCATGAGCGTCTACCTCTGGCACATGCCGGCGCTGGTCGTCGTGGCCGGCGTGACGGTGTACGGCCTCGGCTACCAGACGCCCGCGCCGGGCACGGTGTTCTGGCTGATCATGGCGCCGGCGTGGTTCGCGGCGTGCGGGATGGTGCTCGCCGGCCTGCTGCGCCTGTTCGCCCACTTCGAGATGCAGCGCGACACCGGCCAAATCACCGCCGGGACGCCGCAGCTGGTCGTGGCGGGCCTGCTGGCGTCCGGCGGCCTGCTCGGCCTGGCGGCGCACGGGTTCGCCCCGCTGTCGGACGGCATCGCCCGTGGCCCGGTGCCCTGGGTGCTCCTCGCGACGGCCGGGTTCCTCCTGGCCGGCAAGCAGCTCCCGGTCGTCGACCTGCTCGGCCGCGCGGTCACCGTAAGCGAGCGGGCCGCGCTCAAGCGCTGAGCAACCGCAGGGGCGTGTCGTGCAGGACCGCCCGCAGGAACGGCTCCCCCAGGCGATCGTCGGCCGCCCAGCCGGCGATCGCCTGCAGCTGCGTCGCGTAGGAGTACGGGATGTTCGGGAAGTCCGTGCCGAGCACGACCCGGTCGGCGACCGAGGCCAGCCGCGCGGTCCAGTCCGGCGGCAGCGGCGACATCGCCTCGGCGAACGGCACCCCGACCATCGTGGTGTCCAGGTGCACCCGCGGGTACTTCGCCATCAGGTCGAACGCCGCGCCGAACTCCGGCATCGCCGCGTGCGCGAGCACCGCCGTCAGGTTCGGGTGCCGCGCCAGCACCTCCCCGAAGACCGACAACCCGGTGAAGTCGCCCCGCAACGGACCGTGTCCACAGTGGACGACGACCGGAACCCCGGCGTCGGCGAGGGCGCCCCACACCGGCTTCAGCAGGTCGTCCCGCGGGTCGTAGGCACCCACCTGCACGTGCGCCTTGAACACCCGGGCGCCGGCGCGCAGCGCACCGTCCACAGAAGACCCGGCGCCGGGCTCGGGGTAGAACGTCCCGGTCGGCACCGCGTCCGGCACCCGCGCGGCGAACTCGAGCGCCCAGTCGGTCAGCCACTGCGCCATCCCCGGCTTGTGCGGGTAGACCAGCGGCGCGAAGCGCGTGACGCCGAGCGACCGCAGCGTCGCCAGACGCTCCTCTTCGGACGTCCGGTAGAACACCGGCCACTCGGTGCCGTAGTGCGTGGCGGCCTGGTCGAAGTACGCCCAGACCTTGTCCATCACCGGCTTCGGCAGGAAGTGGACGTGCAGGTCGACCAGGCCCGGCAAGCCCAGCGACGCCGTCCAGCGCGCGACGTCCGCATCGGTTGCCGGGCCGGGCGTCACTCCGTGAACCGGCCCTTGAGCGCGCGGCCCATCGCCTTCCTGATGTCGCGATCCGCGTCGCGCTTGGCGAGCGCCTGCCGCTTGTCGTAGGCCTTCTTGCCCTGGGCCAGCGCGATCTCGACCTTGACCTTGCCGTCCTTGAAGTACATCGACAGCGGCACCAGCGAGAGCCCGCTCTCCTTGGTCTTGCCGATGAGCTTCTCGATCTCCCGCCGGTGCAGCAGCAGCTTCCGGGTGCGCCGCGGCATGTGGTTGGTCCACGTGCCCTGCGTGTACTCCGGGATGTGCACGTTGCGCAGCCACACTTCGCCGTCGTCGACCGTCGCGAACGCGTCCGCCAGGGACGCCTTGCCCTCGCGCAGGCTCTTGACCTCGGTGCCGACGAGCACGAGACCGCACTCGTAGGTGTCGAGGATGGAGTAATCGTGCCGCGCCTTGCGGTTCGACACGATCACCTTCTGGCCACGTTCCTTGGGCATACGACCACTCTACGTGATTCTCGGAGCGACGAGCAGCTGGTTAAAGCTAGTGCCGGACGTACAGCCGCAGCGTGACGTACCCGGTGATGGCGGAGATCACCACGGACACCCCGAGCAGGATCGGCGCGACCGGGAACAGCAGTTCCAGCATGGTGATCTTCGGGAAGACGTCGCCGGTGAACACCGAGTCGAGGAAGCTCGCCTTGGTCAGCACCAGCATGATGATCCCGAGGACCGCACCGACCACGCCGGCGACCACCGCCTCCAGGAGGAACGGCAGCTGCGTGTACCACCGCGTCGCGCCGACCAGCCGCATGATGCCGACCTCGGTGCGGCGGGTGAACGCGGACACCTGGATCGTGTTGGCGATCAGCAGCAGCGCGGCGATGGCCATGATGAGCGCGGCGCCGAAGGCCATGTTGCGGACCCCGTTGAAGGCGTTGAAGACGCGGTCGAGGAACTTCTTCTGGTCGTCGACCTTCCGCACGCCCGGCTTGTTCGCGTACTCCTGCACGATCGCGTCGCTGCGGTCCGGGTCCTTCAGCTTCACGTGCAGCGACGCGGGCAGCGACTCGGGACCGGTGAGGGCGATCAGCTCCGGCTGGCTCTCGAAGATCTTCTTGAACCGGTCGAAGGCCTGGTCGCGGTTCTCGAACACGACCGACTCGACACCGTTGTTGCTCTGCAGCGACGTCCGCAGCGACTGGCACAGCGCCTGCGTGCAGTTCCGGTCGTTCGCGCTGATGTCGTCGGTGAGGTAGACCGAAACCTCGACGTCGGCGAGGAAGTTGGACTTCATCTTGTCGATCGTCCGGACGGCGAGGAGACCGCCGCCGAGCATGGCGAGCGAGACGGCCGTGGTCAGCATCATCGCGATGGTCATCGTGACGTTCCGGCGCAGGCCGGTGACTACCTCACTGAAGACGAAACTGGCGCGCATGGCGGGTGCAGGTCCTTGGGGTCGGGGTCGTTGAAGGGCTGCGTCGTTACCGGACTGCGGTCAGCGACCGATGCCGTAGACGCCGCGGGCGTCGTCGCGGATCACCCGGCCGAGCTGCAGCTCGACGACTCGGCGCCGCATGGAGTCCACGATGGAGTGATCGTGGGTGGCCATCAGGACCGTGGTGCCGGTGCGGTTGATCCGCTCCAGCAGCAGCATGATGTCCTGGCTGGTGTCGGGGTCCAGGTTGCCCGTCGGCTCGTCGGCGAGCAGCACCAGCGGGCGGTTCACGAACGCGCGCGCGATCGCGACGCGCTGCTGCTCACCACCGGAGAGCTCGTTGGGGAGCCGGTCGGCCTTGCCGTCGAGGCCGACGAGCTCCAGCACCTCGGGGACGACCTTCTTGATGGTCGGGCCCGGCTTGCCGATGACCTCGAGGGCGAACGCGACGTTCTCGGCGACGGTCTTGTTCGCCAGCAGGCGGAAGTCCTGGAAGACGCAGCCGATGGTCTGCCGCAGGCGGGGGACCCGGCGGCGGGCCAGCTTGGCGACGTCGAAGTTGGACACCATCACGCGGCCCTTGCTGGGCGTCTCTTCGCGCAGCAGCAGCCGGAGGAAGGTCGACTTCCCCGATCCCGAGGGACCGATGAGGAAGACGAACTCACCCTTTTCGATGTCGACGGACACCCGCTCGAGCGCGGGCCGCGTCGAGGTCTTGTAGACCTTGGAAACCTCTTCGAGCCGGATCACGATTCGGCATACTACCCACCGGTCTCGTGAAGCCCCGGTTGCCCGGTCCACCCGGGTGGAGCAGCGGGTGTTTGCGTACGGTGAGCGGTCGCGCAAACACCCCCCGCGCCGATCAGACCGTGGTCGTCTGCTTCCGCCAGCGGATGCCGGCGTCGAGGAAACCGTCGATGTCGCCGTCGAGCACCGCGGTCGGGTTGCCGACCTCGAACTCGGTCCGCAGGTCCTTCACCATCTGGTACGGGTGCAGGACGTAGGAGCGCATCTGGTTGCCCCAGCTCGAGCCGCCGTCCTTGAGCGCGTCCATCTCCTTGCGCTCTTCTTCCTTCTTGCGCTGCAGCAGCCGCGACTGGAGGACCTTCATCGCGGCCGCCTTGTTCTGCAGCTGCGACTTCTCGTTCTGGCAGGAGACGACGATGTTCGTCGGGATGTGCGTGATGCGCACCGCACTGTCGGTCGTGTTGACGCTCTGCCCACCGGGGCCCGACGAGCGGTAGACGTCGACCCGGATGTCCTTTTCCGGGATGTCGACGTGGTCGACCTCTTCGACCTCGGGCAGCACCTCGACGTGCGCGAACGACGTCTGGCGGCGGCTCTGGTTGTCGAACGGCGAAATCCGGACGAGCCGGTGGGTGCCCTGCTCGACCGACAGGGTGCCGTAGACGTAGGGGGCGCTCACCTTGAACGTCGCCGACTTGATGCCCGCCTCTTCGGCGTAGGAGATGTCGTAGACGTCGGTCGGGTAGCCGTGGCGCTCCGCCCAGCGCAGGTACATGCGCAGCAGCATCTCGGCGAAGTCGGCCGCGTCGACGCCACCGGCCTCGGAGCGGATGGTGACGACGGCGTTGCGGTCGTCGTACTCGCCCGAGAGCAGGGTGCGGACCTCGAGGCCGTCGATGGACTTGCCGAGGTCGGCGAGCTCGCTCTCGGCCTCGCCCATGCTGCCGGCGTCGCCTTCGGCCTCGGCGAGCTCGTACAGCACGCCGAGGTCGTCGAGCCGCTGGCGCAGGTCGGAGACGCGCCTCAGCTCGCCCTGCCGGTGGGACAGCTGGCTGGTGACCTTCTGGGCCGCCTCCGGGTCGTCCCAGAGGGTGGGGCTCGAGGCCTGCTGCTCCAGGTCGGCCACCTGGGCGCGCAGCGCGTCCAGGTCCATCACCGACTCGATCTGCGTCAGCTTGCCGGTCAGGTCCCGCAGTGCCGCGTCGAACTCATCACTCACGTTTGTCAAGGTTACGGCAAAACCCACGACCGGTTGCGAGGACCGGTCGTGGGCGCGCGAACCTCAGGCCGCGGGGATGGCGTCGAGCAGCTTCAGCGCGGCCTTGGCCTGGGCCTGGGCGAACTCGGCGACGGCCTTCTCGTACGGGCCCTCGGCCGCCTTCGTGGCCGCCCGGGCGTCGTCGAGCTGCTGGCTGTAGCTCGTCCGGGCCGACTCGAGCAGCGACTGGCGCTGCTTCGCGGTCAGCGACCCCGCGTGCACGAGCCGCAGGATGAGCGGGCTGCGCAGGTGGTCGGGGCCGGCCTCGGACGTCAGCCAGGCCTTGAAGGCCTTCTTGCCGGCGGCGGTGATCAGGTACTGCTGGCTGGAGCGCGGGCCCTGCTTGCCGAGCCGGACGAGGCCTTCCTTGGACAGCGCCGGGAGCTCCCGGTACACCTGGCTGCGGGTGACGCTGAAGAAGGCACCGAACCGCTCTCCGGCTCCGGCGACGAGCTGCCCGCCGGTGGCGGGACCGTCGTGGAGCAGACCGAGCAGGGCGGCGGCTGTTGCATTCAATTCGGACACGCCCCCTAGATTCCCACTTATCGGCCGCTGTGTCCACAGTGGTCAGCGGATCTGTCCATTGTGGCTAGACAGATCCCCTCGTTCGGCCCAATGCGACGTGGTCCACTGTGGACGTGAACACGCTCTGCAACCGCTCCCAGGGATTTTTGGTCCAACCAGACGCACCCGGGCCGCCCTGGCACGTCCAGGCAGGTGAGTTCGGCGGGCGGCGATCCCCGGCTTGGCGCACCTCGGACACGCACCGCAACCACCCCCGAGGGGTGTCCACATCGTGGGATCCGCAGTTTTCCGCGCGCCGGACGGAAAAGTCGGCAGTGAAAGCCGATCCGGCATGACAAAAAAGGCACGTTTCCGGATTTCCCGGAAACGTGCCTCTGAGTGGTAGCGGGGACAGGATTTGAACCTGCGACCTCTGGGTTATGAGCCCAGCGAGCTACCGAGCTGCTCCACCCCGCGCCGTTGTGGTACTCGAATAGATTACACGGGGTCGCCAAGGGCTTTGCACCGGGGTCCCGAAACGTCCTGACCTGCCCTTACGTCGTCTCGAGCCACTGGCGGGCTCCACTGAGGACCATGGCCAGCCCGTCCTCGAAGCGCGCGTCGGCGTCCCCGAGAACGGCCTCGCCCGCCGACTCGCGGTAGCGCTCGTCGAACTCCCCGGGCATGGGCCGCACGGCCTGCTCCTCGATCACGTAGCCGATGACGAAGCAGTAGACGGTGAAGGTCGCCCGGCTCGCCCGCCCCTCGTCGAGCCCGGCTTCGATGCTCCGGCGCAGCGGGTGCTCGCCGACCAGGCTCATGTCGCCGAGGTACGTGCCGGCGAACACCTTTCCCCCGTCGCGATAGGCGAGCATCATCCGCCGCAGCGCACGGGCGCTGTGCGCGGCGGCTTCCCACTCCCCCGCCGACGCCGGCGGCCGCCGGTCGGCCACGGAGTCGCGGTACATCTGCGTCGCCATTTCGTCCAGCAGTTCCTGCTTGTTCTTCATGTGCCAGTACAGCGCGGGCGCCTTGACGCCCAGGTCGGCGGCGATCAGCCGGAGCGTGAGGCCGTTCAGCCCGACGTCGTTGAGCAGCTTCAGCCCGGATCGCGCGATGTCTTGCCTGGTCAGGGCCATGTTCCGCAGTCTCCTCGCACTCCCGGCTTGACAGCTTAACGATGTTAAGGGCATTCTCGGGACAGGTCAATTTAACATTGTTAAGGAGCTGGGGATGCAGGAGCTGACCGCAGAGGTGGTGGTGGCCGGCGCGGGCCCGACGGGCCTGATGCTGGCGAACGAGCTGGCGTTGGCCGGAGTGGACGTCCAGGTGCTCGAGCGGATGCACGAGCGGACGGGGCTGTCGAAGGCGCTGAACCTCCAGCCGAGAACGGCGGAAGTGCTGGATCTGCGCGGGTTGCTGGGCCGGGCGGAGGACCGCTCGTTCGCGACTGTCGCAGACGGACACTTCGCGGTGCTCCCGGTGAGCTACGCGGGCTGGGACACCCGTCACCCGTACCAGCTGGGCATCCCGCAGGCGGAGGTCGAGGCGGCGCTGGAGGAGCGCCTGAACGAACTGGGTGTCCGGGTGCGGCGGGGCCACGAGCTGACCGGCTTCGTCCAGGACGCCGACGGTGTCACGATCACGGCGGACGACCTGCGCGTCCGGGCGAAGTACCTGGTGGGCTGCGACGGCGGTCGCAGCACGGTGCGCAAGGCGCTGAACCTGCGGTTCGAGGGCATCGAAGGGCAGGGCCACGGCGTGGCGGCGGACGTCCTGTTCGAGAAGACGCCTCCGGGGGCGCCGACGCGGTGGCGCTCGATGACGAACATGGTGACGTCGCAGAGCCCGGGGAAGTTCGTCGGCGTGATCCCCTTGGGCGAGCCGAACCTGTACCGCATCAGCTTCGGAGACCGGCTGAACCGCCCGGAAAACCTCCGGGCCCCGGTGACTCCCGAGGAAGTGCGCGAGGCGGTCGCGGAGCGCTTCGGCCCGGAGGCGGAGATCGCCGAAATCCGCTGGGCATCCCGTTTCTCGGACGACAGCCGCCTGGCCGCGACGTACAAGGTGGGCCGAGTCCTGCTGGCGGGCGACGCGGCTCACATCCACTTCCCGGCCGGGGGGCAGGGCCTCAATCTGGGGATCCAGGACGCGATGAACCTGGGCTGGAAACTGGCGGCCGAGCTCCGCAACCGAGCCGCACCGGGTCTCCTGGAAACTTACGAAACGGAACGCCGCAAGGTGGCCCAAGACGTCCTGCAGAACGTGGCGGCCCAGAACGCCTTGATCCCCACAAACCCGAACCAACTGGCCCTGAGAGCCCTTTTCCGAGACCTGACCGGACTCCCGGAGGTCCAGCACCACCTGTCAGGAATGATCTCGGGCCTCAACATCCGCTACCCGGCAACGGAAACCCACCCGGCGACAGGAACCCGCCTCCCCGACCTCCCCCTGGAGGAAGGCCACGCAAGCGACTTATTCCACAAAGGAAACTGGGTCCTGCTGACAAAAACCCCAACACCAACCCCCCACACAGAGGTACTCGTAGCAGAGGTAACCAACCTCCCCTGGCCCGACCTGGAAAAAATCTTGATCCGCCCAGACGGCTACATAGCAAACACAACAGGGGAAACAGAAGCCTGGCTCAAGTAACAACCCAGCCAACCGCAGGGGGGTCCAGGGGCGGCGAAGCCCCCTAGGACGACGCATCCCACGGGTGGATCAACATGGCCCGAGTATCACCACCGCAATTGGC
>NZ_JBSFNC010000212.1:0-12634 GCF_053586895.1 Amycolatopsis sp. NPDC003731
GTCCGGACCTTTCCGCTGGTGCACCGCCGGGCCGGGCACGGTGGCGCGGTCGGGCACCGGCCGCTCGCCGGCTCTCTGGATCTCCTCGCCGGCCGCCCGTCTCCCAGTCCGGGAAGAGCAAGCCGGCGCGGGGGTTCACGCCGAGGTTGCCCGCGGTCATCATCATCGCGTTGCCCACGTAGTCCGGCCAGCGCAGCTCGGCCGGCGAGACGACGTCGACGAAGCCGGGGTTGCCGCCCTTGTGCGAGACGTCGACCCCGCCGTCCACCGCGGTGGCGACGAAGAACGTGTCGGCGGCCGAGACGAGCGCCGCGTCACGCTCGTTCAGCGTCCCGGCGCGAGCCGCCACGGGCCGGAACTCCCCCGGCGCGTCGTCGGGCATGACGCGGGCCTGGATGTACTTGGGGCAGTTGCCGAACGCCTGGTGGACGTCGACTTCGCCACCGCCGTCGACGGGCCGCCAGCGGCCGTTGATCCGCAACCGCTTGCGCGCCATCAGGTCGATGGCCAGGGTGCCGACGTCGGTCTCGTCCCGCAGGACGTCGGCGAGGGGGTCGCCGGCGACCACGCCGGCGGCGGCCCGCAGGGTGTGCGGGCCGGCCGCCGACAGGAAGCCTTCCGGCCCCAGCAGGGTGCTCGCCCAGGGCCGCCCGTCACGGTCCTGGGCCCCCAGCACCAGCATCCGCTGGCGGGCCAGGAAGTCGGACGCCCCGTGCGGGATGGCGTCGGCGATGATCGGCCGGACCCGCTCGGCCAGCTCGGCCGTTCCGGCCACCCGTTGCGCTTCGAGCTCGCCGGGGTGGAAGGCGAGCCGGTCGATGAGGTCGGCCACGGCGTCAGAAGGTCAGGACCGAGTAGCCGGACTGCACCAGCTCGCGGATGCTCGCGACACCCGGGGTGCCCGGCGCCTGGTTCTGGCTGATCTGCTTGATGTCCTCCCCCTCGACGCCCTCGGTCGCACCGAAGACGGTCGCGCAGCCACCCGAGGCCACCGTGGCGACCTGCTTCTTCACCGCCGTGTACAGCTCGTGCGCCGGGTGGGCCGAGTCGGCCAGCACGGCCGGCCAGCGGGTGCCCGCGCCCTGGAACAGCACCAGGGCTTCGCCGCCCTGCGCGAACTCCCACGCGGTGGCCAGGGCGTTGAACACCCGGCCCAGTGCCTCTTCGGTGCCGGTCGACGGGTCGGACAGCACCACGACGGCGGTCTTGCTGCTCATGAACGTGCTCCTCATCGGATCGGAAGGTGTGCGTCGCCATTTTTACCGTACGTTCGGTAATAAACCAAAGTGGCCCTCGTCACGCCGCTCGATCAGGTTTTTTACCGTACGTTCGGTAATATGGATCTCGTCATCGACGCTCTCACGCCCGCCGCCGCGGGCGTACTCGCCCTGACCCTCGTCCCCGCCGACGGCCGCGAGCTGCCGCTTTGGCGCCCGGGCGCCCACATCGACGTCACGCTTCCCCACGGGCTGACCCGCCAGTATTCGCTGTGCGGCGACCCCGCGGACCGGTCGAGCTGGCGCATCGCGGTGCGGCGCGAAGACGACTCGCGAGGAGGCTCGGCGTGGCTTCACGACCAGGCCACCGAGGGTATGACGCTGACGGCCGGAACGCCGAGGAACCTCTTCGAGCTGCAGCCGGCGAAGGCCTACGTGTTCGTGGCGGGCGGCATCGGGATCACTCCCCTGCTCCCGATGATCGCCGAGGCCGAGCAGGCGGGTACTCCGTGGACCCTCTGGTACGCCGGGCGGACCCGGTCATCAATGGCCTTCATCGACGAACTCGCCCGGTACGGCGACCGAGTACACCTCGCGGCGAGCGACGCCGGTGACCGCATCCGGGTCGCCGACGTCTTGGGGTCACTCGACCGCGACGTGGCCGTTTACTGCTGCGGTCCCCATTCCCTGACCGCGGCGGTGGAGGACGCCTGCGAACCCGGCAGCGTGCACGTCGAGCGCTTCACCGCCGAAACCGTCACGGCCGACGGCGGCTTCGACGTCCACTGCGCACTGTCCGGAGTGGACGTCCGCGTCGAGGAGGGCACCACGGTCCTCGACGCGCTGCTGGCAGTGGGGGTCGAGGCGGACTACTCGTGCACGCAGGGGTTCTGCGGCACCTGCGAGACCCGCGTGCTCGAGGGCGTCCCGGACCACCGCGACGACTACCTCGACCACTCCGCGACGCCGGACACGATGATGATCTGCGTGTCCCGCTCCCGCTGCCCGCGGCTGGTGCTCGACATCTAACGCTTCGGCGGCATCAGCAGCTTCGGCAGGTCGGCGACGGCCTCGGCGAAGGCGTCGGTTTCGCCCAGGACCCGCGCCAGCACGAGCGCGCCCTCGATGCGCAAGAACGCGTCCTTGGCGGCCCGCGCGGCCTGCTTGGGCGTCCGCCCCGCCCGGCGCGACGCGTCGGTCATGGCGTCGACCCACGTCTTCCCGAGCTCGCGGGCGTGGTCACGCAGCTTCGGCGGCGTCCCGGCCAGCGTCATGGTGTCGAGCACGCACGACAGCGCCCCCGCGCCGTAGAAGTCACCGAGCCGGCGAGCGGTCTCCTTGATGCCCTTGGCGACGTCGGCGGCCTCGCGCATCGGGGCCAGGATCCACAGGAACCGCTCCCCCACCGCGGTCAGGACCGCGTCGGCAATCTCCTCCTTCCCCGCCGGGAACCGGTGGTAGAGGCTCGCCCGCTGCAGCCCGGTTGCGGCGGACAGGTCACCGATGGCGGTGCCGTCGAAGCCCTTTTCGCGGAACACGGAGACCAGGAGGTCGAGCAGCGGGGCGTCATCGATGGAGGGAGGGCGTGCCATGCCGCCCACTTTACCGAACTTTCGGTAAAGAAGTACTACCGCTCCCCGACGACGGCGTCCAGGTAGTCGTCGATGGCCCGCAGGTTCTTCTGGAGGCCGTCGAGGCGTTCGGCCATCCGGGCCCGCTCCTGCCGCACCCGGTCCACGAAGTGCGGTGCCGGGTAACAGGAATTGGCCGCCTCGGCCAGACACGGCAGCACCGCCCGGATGATCTCGGTCGTCAGGCCCGCGTCCAGCAGGCTGCGGATCTGCTGCACCCGCTCGACCTGCGGCTCCTCATAGGACCGGTAGCCGTTCTCCTCGCGCCTCGGCTCGATCAGGCCCTGCTGCTCGTAGTACCGCAGCAACCGGGCGGAAACCCCGGTCCGCTCCGAGAGCTCTTTGATCCGCATCACACCTCCCGGCAGGCTGCTTGCTCTCACACTGATGTCAAGGTTCGAGTCTAAACACGTGACCACCGAACAAATCAACGTTCCCCGCACCTCACCGGCGGAACGCCTTCCGCTCCCCCCGCTGATCGCGCTCTTCACCGCCGGGTTGATCACCACCCTGACCGAGGCGCTGCCGGCCGGTGTACTGCCGCAGATGAGCCGCGCACTGGAGGTGTCCGAATCCGTGGCAGGCCAGACGGTGACGATCTACGCGGTCGCGACCCTGCTGACGGCGATACCCGTGACACTGGCCACCGCCTCGTGGCCGCGGCGCCATTTGTTCCTGACCGCCCTCGCGGGATTCGTGCTCGCCAACCTCGTGACCGCCGTCTCCCTCGACTTCACCACCACCCTGGCGGCCCGGTTCATCGCGGGTGCGTCTTCCGGCGTGGTCTGGAGCCTGCTCGGCGGTTACGCGGCACGGATGGTCGGCCCCGGCCTGAAGGGCCGCGCGATGGCCTTCGCCATGGCCGGCACTCCCGTGGCCCTCTCCCTCGGCGTCCCCGTCGGGGCGTACCTCGGCAAGGCCGTCGGCTGGCAGCTCACGTTCGGCGCCGTCACCGCGCTGACCGCGCTGCTGATGCTCTGGACCGGGTGGACGCTGCCGAGCTTCCCCGGCCGGACGGCCGAGGACCGGATCCCGCTGCGGCGCGTTCTCCGGCTGCGCGGCCTCCGCACGGTGCTCGTCGTGACGGGCGCGTTCGTGCTCGCGCACACCATCCTCTACACCTACATCGCGCCGATCCTCGGCGACGTCGGGCTGGCCGACCAGGTCCAGTGGATCCTTCTCGACTTCGGCATCGCCTCGATCGCCAGCATCTGGCTGACCGGCGTGCTGATCGACCGGCACCACCGCCGGCTCGTCATCGGCAGCACCCTGCTCTTCACCGTGGCCGCGGCCGTGCTGGCCGTGGCCAATGCCAACCCGGTCATCGACTACGCCACCGTGGCGGCCTGGGGCCTCTCGTTCGGCGGCGCGGCCACCCTGCTGCAGTCGGCACTGATGCGGGCGGCGGGCACACACGCCGACGTCGCCCAGTCGTCCATGGTGACCACCTGGAACCTCGGCATCGGCCTGGGCGGCCTGGCCGGCGGCGGGCTCCTCGCCGGGTTCGGCTCAGGGTCCCTGATGATCGCCGCCGTCGTGCTCCTGGTGCCCACCGCGCTCATCGTGCTCTTCGCCCGCGGACACGCGTTCCCAGCGCGCTGAAATCGCAGCGCGCCGGCCTGAACCCCTACTTAGGATCGTGACATGAACAGCGACATCACCTTCTACTTCGACCCGATCTGCCCCTTTGCGTGGATGACGAGCAAGTGGGTCCGCCTCGTCCAGGCGCAGCGCGACTACACCGTCGACTGGCGGTTCATCTCCCTGCGCCTGATCAACGCCCACCTCGACTACGACACGCACTTCCCGCCCGAGTACCCCGCCCAGCACACCGCCGGCCTGCGGCTGCTGCGGGTGGCCTCGGCGGTCCGGGAACAGCACGGGCGCGAGGCGATCGGCCCCCTGTACGCCGCTCTCGGCGCGCGCATCTTCGAAGCCGGCCCCGACGAGGGCAAGACCCCGGGCTGGCAAGGCACTCCCGGCCTCGCCGCCGACGCCCTCGCCGCGGCCGGCCTGCCAACCTCGCTCGCCGACGCGCTCGACGACGCCTCGCGTGACTCGGAGATCCAGGCGGAGTCCGATGAAGCGCTCTCGCTGACAGGCAAGGACGTCGGCACCCCGATCATCCACTTCGAACCACCGCACGGGGTCGCCTTCTTCGGGCCGGTGATCAGCCGGCTGCCCGACGAGGAGCAGGCCGGACAGCTGTGGGACCACGTCGTCGGCCTCGCCCGCTTCCCCGGCTTCGCCGAGCTGAAGCGCAGCCTGCGCGAGCGCCCGCAGCTGCCGTCCTTCGGCGTCACCGCGCAGGAGCCGGGCATCACCGAAGACTGGCACGCCGGGAGCCGCCGGCTCAAGAAATAGTCAAAGCAAGACCATCGATTACGTGACGTCCCGGGCCGCGACGTCGCGCAGGCCGTCGGCCAGATCCCTCCGGGCTACAGCTCGACTCGAAGGTCCGGCACGTCGGCTGGAGCACGGCCGCCTTCGAGCTGCCTGTGGTGCTCATCCAGAACGGCCTCGAGAACGACCGGGCCGCGCTGCGCCGGTTCGCTCGCGTGATCGGAGCCGTCGTCTGGATGCCGTCGAGCCACCCCGATCCCGGCGAAGTCGTGGCGCCGTCCCCCCGGTGCCCTCTGGCTCGGCGCCTACCCCGGCGGTGACCATCCTCTCCTGGCCGGGATCGCCGAAGACCTCACGGCCGCGGAATCCACGTCGAGGTCGTCCCCGGCATCCGGCGTTTGAAAGCGGGAAAGCTGGTGGGAAAAAGGTGAACGTGCTCGACGCGCTCTACCTGCCCAGCGAGCTGCGTGCCGCGGCGGCGCGGATCCTCAAGCAGGAAGCCAGGACCGTGCTCGGCGCGGAGGACTTCGTGCCGGCCGTCGACCTCGGCGAGCCGGTCGGGCGCGGCGGGAATTCGACCCGGCAGAGCCTCCGGCGCGGCGCGGCCCCCGAGACCGACTTCCTCAACGGCGAGATCGTGCTGCAGGCCCGGTTCTCCGGCCTCGACGCGCCGTACACCATGGCCCTCACCGAACGCATCCACCGGGCCGGCGGGCATCGAGCCGGGCAGCCCGGACGACGCCGATCTCGTCGCCACGCTGCCCGACCTGCCCCGGCGGGCCGTGCTGGCCGATGCGGCCGAACTGCACACCCTCATCGCGGCCGGGCAGGCCCCGGTGCTGCTGGACGTGCGCTGGGGCCTCGGCGACCCGCACGGGCACGACCACTACCGCGCCGGGCACATCCCCGGTGCGGTCTACGTCGACTTGGACACCCAGCTCACCGCGCCACCGGGACCCGCCGAGCGGCACCCGTCCCGGACGTCGGCGACCTGCAGGGCGCATCCCGTGGCTGGGGCGTGACCGCGCGGCGGCCGGTAGTCGTGTACGACGACAACGGCGGGACCGCGGCCGCGCGGGCGTGGTGGCTGCTGCGGTGGGCGGGGCTCGACAACGTCCGGATCCTGGTCGGCGTTCTGCTGGATGCCCGCGCGGCCGAACGCCATCGCGGCGAGGTCGAGCCGGTCGATCCGCGCGCGGGTCACATCCCCGGCGCCCGGTCGGCCCCGACGGCGGACAACCTACGGGACGGCATCTTCCGGCCCACCGGCGAGCTGCGGGAGAAGTACGGCGATCTCCGCGGCGCGAAAGTCGGGGTCTACTGCGGTTCCGGCGTGACCGCGGCCCACGAGATCGCCGCGCTGAGCATCGCCGGGATCCCGACCGCGCTGTACCCAGGATCGTGGTCGGCCTGGTCGGCGGACCCCACCCGGCCGGTCGCCACCGGCGAGGACACCTGACACGCTCGAAGTGGCTGTCCAGGCGCCCGAACGAAACCGTCCGCCGAGACACCTGCCCTGCCTCCGCAACACCGCTCCACTGACTAAGAGATCAGTTCGGAATGAGTTTGCGGAGGCAGATGATCGAGCAGGCGAGGCCGAGGATGGCTTGATGGATGTCAGTTCGGCGTTCAGTGCGGATGCGTAGCCTGCGGAAACCTTTGAGCCATGCGAAGGTGCGTTCGACTGGCCAGCGGATCTTGCCCAGCCCGGAACCATGTTCGACACCACGTCGAGCGATCAGCGGGGTGATGCCACGGGCTCGGACCAGACGCCGATGCTTGTCGTGGTCATAGCCGCGGTCGGCGTAGAGCCGCCGGGGCCGCCGGCGTGGCCTGCCGACCGCGCCTCGGATGGGCGGGACGGCGTCGAGCAACAGGATCAGCTGGGTGACGTCGTTGCGGTGTCCACCGGTCAGCGTGACGGCCGGTGGAGTGCCGTGGGCGTCGGTGATCAGGTGGTGCTTGGAGCCGGGCTTGCGTCGGTCGACCGGGCTCGGCCCGGTTTGGTCCCCCCTTTGAGCGCGCGCAGATGGGTGGAGTCGACCAGCATGGCCGACAGGTCGAGCAGGCCGCCGGCCCGCAGCTCGGCGAGCAGCGTCTCGTGCAATCGCTGCCACACGCCGGCCACCTGCCACTCGGCCAACCGCCGCCAGCACGTGGCGCCGGAGGCGCCGAACAGGTTCGTGGGCAGCCTGTTCCAGCCGATGCCGGTGCGCACGACGTAGAGGATGCCCTCCAGCGCAGCCCGATCATCCGCACGCCTGCGACCCGGATAGCGGAAACGCCGTGGATGCGCCGGTATCAATGGCTCCAGCCGCGCCCACAGCTCGTCGGTCAAGACCCGCTCACGCATCCGGTCATGCTGGGACTTCCAACACTGCAACCGAAGCCGACACGTCAGCTCATTTTGAACTGATCTCTAAGCCCACTGCTGTTCCCCGAACAGACCCAGCTTTCCGAGCATGACACCCGACGCAGCGAGCTGCGACTTCAGCTGCTCACCGAGCACCTGCCGCTGACAGAACACATCGCGCGGCGTTTCAGCGGACACGGCGAGCCGTTCGACGACCTGCTGCAGGTCGCGTGGACCCGGTTCCTCCGCGCCGACGACCGCGACGACCCCCAGCGGGGCGCAGACTTCCCGTCCTTCCCGGTGCCGACCATCATGGGGAGGTCGTCGCCACTTCCGCGACACCGGCTGGTCAATGCGCGTCCCCCGCACCTTGAAAAGCTGCAAGTAAACACTGGGCAAGGCAACCGTCGCGCTGGCCGTAACCTCGGCCGAGCGCGACGCCGAACAGGCTAAGGCTCAAGCTAGTCAGCGAAGTCGGACGGCGAGCCAGTCAGCCACGGTGGTGAGCAGTTCGTCGTCCGCCGGGTCGCGCAGCAGCCGGCGGTAGGCGAAGACCGATCCTGGGCCGTCGGTGCGGCGGAGGATGTGGGTCAAGCCGGGAGTCCGGTGCGTTTCGGCTCCGCCCGGCACCAGGTTCGCGATCACGTCCAGGTCGCCCGGGCAGACCTGGGTGTCCGCGGTGCCGGTGACGGCCAGGACCGGAACCGTGATCCGAGGCAGGTCCGGGCGGGGGTCGTAGGCCAGTTGCTCGCGCCACCACCGGGCGTTGATCCGCAGGCCACCGATGCGGACGGAGTCAGTGGTGGTGGCGGCCAGCCGGGCCACCTGCCGGGTGGCGGTGCGCCGCAGGACCGGCAGCAGGGGACGGAGGGGCCGTGGCACGGTGTCGGCGAACCGGGCGGCCTGCCAGCGCAACGCCTGTTCGCCGGAGCGGGCGTAGCCGGCCAGGAGGACGGCCGCGGCGGCTTGGGCGTGGGCGGCCAGCCACATCGCGTGGACGGCGCCTTCGCTGTGCCCGACCACGCCGACGGCCCGCGGATGGATCTCCGGGTGACCGCGCAGAGCGTGCAGGGCGGCTGCGGCGTCGGCCCGGTTGTCCAGGAATCCCACCGTGTGCCAGTCGCCGGGGGTGGCACCGACACCGCGGCGGTCGTAGCGCAGCGACGCGATGCCGTTCCGGGCCAAAGCCGTAGCCAGCGGGCGACCGAGGTTCATGCGTACCCGGCCGGCGTTGGAGTCGCGGTCGACCTTTCCGGAGCCGGGCAGGCAGAGCACGCCGGGGTGCGGGCCCGGACCGGCGGGGAGGGTGAGGGTGCCCGCGAGGCCGACGCCGTCGGCGGCCGGGACCGCCCACGGGAGTTCCCGCATGTTGTCTGTGCCCGTGATCATGTGCACCCCCATTGGTATCAGTTTTGATATTAGTATCAGAGGTGAGAGAATGTGTCCATGGCAACTCTCGACCTGCTGCTGCACCCCGTCCGGCTCCGCATCCTGCGCACGTTCCTGGACGGTCGCCCGGCCACGACCGCCGAGCTGCGCGAGCGGCTCCCGGACATTCCGCACGCGACCATGTACCGGCACGTCGCGACACTCGCGACCGCAGGCGTGCTGGAAGTGCTCGACGAAAAGCGTGTCCGCGGCACCGTCGAGCGCACCTACCGGTTGTCCTGGCGCGACGCCGAACTCGACCCCGCCGAGCGAGCAGCCATGACCACCGATGACCACCGCAAGACGTTCACGGCGTTCGTCGGGGGCCTACTGGCCGACTTCGACCAGTACCTGGCCCGTGAACCGGCCGACCCGACCGCCGACGGCGTGACCTACCAGCAGGCCGCGCTGTGGCTGACCGACGCCGAGATGGCCGAACTGCTGACGGCGATGCACACGCTCGTCACTGCTCGGCGGGGCCAGGATCCCGCCCAGGGCCGCACCCGCCGGATGATCAGCGTGGTGACCATGCCGGCGGAGTGACTCCGCGACCGGCCACCGAGAGTCCATTTCGGACAAACGGCGGCCGGGCCTGCCCGCACGGGCGGGTTGTCCCTCCTGCGAGCTACCGCAGCCGCTTACTCCGGGGTGACTTCTCCACCGTCCCGTTCCCGCTACCTTCGGCGCCGTCGATACGGCCGGCGGACCGGAAACGCCCGCCGGCGACGGAAATCGGAGGGCAAGCAGAATGATCACGACACGCAGGTCCGGGCGACCGGGCCACCGGTTCGCCGCGGCTCTGGCGATCACCACGCTGACCGCTCTCGGGCTGACCGCCTGCGACAGCGCGGACGACGAAACCACCCCCGCGGCCGCGGCCCTCGCCTGGGGACCGTGCCCGGCCGCGGCGCCGGGCACACCGCGGGATCCCCGGCTCACCTGCGCGAAAGTGAAGGTCCCGCTCGACTACGGCCACACCGGCGGAACGCCGATCGAAATCGCCGTCTCCCGGCTGGCCGGCACCGACCCCGCGAAACGCCACGGCGTCCTGGTGCTGAACCCCGGCGGCCCGGCGCTGGCCGGTCTCGACACGCCCAGTGCAATGGCGCCGTCGCTGCCGAAGTCCGTCCTGGACGGCTACGACCTGATCGGCTTCGACCCGCGCGGCGTGGGCACCAGCACCCCGCAGAGCTGCGGCCTCCAAAACCCCAGCCTGGCCGGGCTTTTCCCCTTTCCGGCCGCCGACGCCTCGATCGACGCGAACGTCCAAGCCGCCCGCGCCACCGCCCAACAGTGCGCCGCCAAGGCCGGGGAGAACCTGCGGTACTTCACCACCGCCAACACCGCCCGCGACCTCGACCGCATCCGCGAAGCGCTCGGCGAGGCGAAGATCTCCTATTGGGGCCAGTCCTACGGCACCTACCTCGGCACCGTCTACAGCTCGCTCTACCCGGAGCGGACCGATCGCATGATCCTTGAAGGCAACGTCGACCCCGCGCACGTCTGGGCCGGGGAAGCCGAGCGTTGGGGCAAGGGCATGGCCGAACGCTTCCCTGACGCGGCCGCGGTCGCCGCCGGGCAGAACGCCACCCTCGGGCTCGGCGCCACGCCGGAGGCGGTCACCCGCACTTACCTCGCGCTCGCCGACCGGCTCGACCACCAGCCGGCGCCGGTCCCGGGCTCCCCGCAGGCATTGAGCGGGGCGCTGCTGCGCAGCGTCACCTACGCGCTGCTCCTCCACAACAACACGCTGCCGGTGCTCGCGCAGGCGTGGAAGGCCGCGGCCGACCTGGCCGACGGTCACGTCACCGAAGCCGACGGCAAAGTGCTGCAGCAGGTGTTCGCCGATACCCCGGCCACCCCGGGCGTTCCCGCCGACAACCAGGCGACCATGTTCCTGGCCCTCACCTGCGGCGACGCGGAGTGGTCCCGCAACACCGACGACTACGCCCGCCGGAGCGCCGCCGACCGCAAGGCCTGGCCCCTGACCGCCGGCATGCCGGCCAACATCTGGCCGTGCGCCTTCTGGCCGCAGCCGATCGAAAAGCCCGTCGCCGTGACCGATCAGGGCGCGCGCAACACGTTGATCCTGCAGAACCGCCGCGACCACGCCACCCCGTGGGACGCCGGCGTCGGTCTGCGTCACGCCCTGGGCAACCGTGCCGCCTTCGTCGGCGTCGACAACGGCGGCCACTACGTCTTCCACGAAGGCTCGGCGTGCGCCGACAACGCGACCGTCGGATTCCTGGAATCCGGCCGGCTGCCGGAGAAGGACATCGACTGCACCGACGTCACAAAGCACTGATCGGAACCGGCCCGGCTGAACGGATCGGCGCGGGCGGCCTTCCCCTTCGGGAGGCCGCCCGCGTTCTCGTTCCCGCCGCCGCGCCCAGGCCCGGCCCGGCCTCGCTAGGCTCCCCGCCATGCCGAAGCTGCGACGTCTCCGGGACCGGTGGGCGGGCGTCACCCCGCAGGCCCGGGACGGGGCCCTCGCGGCGGCCGTCACGGTCGCCGCGTTCGTGCCGGGACTCGACATGATCGGGGCCCAGTTCGGTGACCTGCCGAGGCACGACGGCGGCGTGCTCGCGGTCGCGCTGGTGCTCGGGCAGACGCTCCCCCTCGCGGCGCGCAGCCGGTGGCCCGCGGCGACCCTGCTGATCATCGCGACCTGCTTCGCGGCGCACGAAGTACTCGCGTACGCCCCCACGATCGGCAGTCTCGCGCTGTACTTCGCGCTCTACTCGGCCGGAGCGCGCGAGGAACGGTTCCGCCGGGCGCTGCCCGCGGCGGCGTCGGCGGAGTATGTGGCCTTCGCGGTACTGGCCACGTTGCGCGGGTCCCCGTCCGGCCCGCTGGTTTTCGTCCTCTACTACGGGGTTCTGGTCCTGTTCTGGCTGCTGGGTGCCCTGGTGCGGCAACGACGGCGCCAGGAGGCCGAGCGGCGGCGGCTCACCGCGCTGGCCGCGGCGGCGGACGAGCGGGCGCGGCTGGCGCGCGAGCTGCACGACGTCGTCACCCACCACGTGACGGCCATGGTGGTCCAGGCCGACGCCGCCCAGTACCTTCCACCCGACAGCGTTCCCGAGGTGCTCGCCGCCATCACCGGCTCGGGCCGCAACGCCCTCACCGAACTGCGGTTCCTGCTCGGCGTCCTCGAAGCGACCGGCGCGCGCACACCGGGGCTGAGCGCGCTGCGCGGCCTCGTCGAGCAGCCGGGCCGGACCGTCGAGCTGGTCGAAGAAGGCGAACGCCCGGCGCTGCCGCCCGAAACCGAGCTCACCGCGTACCGGGTCGTGCAGGAAGCGCTGACCAACGCGGCCAAGTACGCCGCCGGCCGGCCCGCGACGGTGCACGTCGGCTACCGCGCGGACCTCCTCGAAATCGAAGTGAGCACCCAGGGGCCGGCGACCGCGCCCGGCGCACTCGGCTCCGGCGGACGCGGGCTGACCGGGCTGCGCGACCGGGTCGACACACTCGGCGGCCGGTTCACCGCCGGGCCGTCGGCGGACGGGTTCCGCGTCCGCGCCGAGTTCCCCACCGCGGGAATCCCCGCCGCCGCGGCCCGACCGAGGAGTCTCAATGACTGTGTCAAGCAGCGGTTGCGGCCGTGATCGGTGGTGAGGGGTGAAACTCGCGGCCGTCGCGCAGCAGCGCCCAGATGA
>NZ_JBSFNC010000213.1:0-12404 GCF_053586895.1 Amycolatopsis sp. NPDC003731
GCAGAGTCTGAGGCGGCAGAGTCTGAGGCGGCGGAGGCTGAGGCCGCTGAGACTGAAGCGGCGGAGACCGAAGCGGCAGAGTCTGAGGCGGCGGAGACCGAGGCGGCGGAGACCGAAGCCGCGGAGACCGAGGCGGCCGAGGCTGAGGCCGCGGATACCGACGCCACCGAGACCGACGCCACCCGGACCGACGACACGGAAACCGGCGCGGACGATGCAGCGCGAAACGATGCCGAAAACCCGGACTCGGCCGACAATCAGCCGCCGCCCGAGGATGATGAGCTCGAGTTGGAGCTGAAGCCGCGGGGGCCGGGGTGGGAAGGCAACTGGTCGTCCCCTGAGGCGAAACCTCAGAGCGAGCAGGCCGCCGCGTCGCAGGAAACTGTGGTCACCACTGAAACCGAGGCGAGCGGTGAGGCTGCCGGGCAGCAGACTGAGCGCCCGGCCGAGCAGCAAAGCGAGCGCCCGGCCGAGCGTGGCGACGAGGCAGCCGAGCGCCAGAACGAGCGTCGCGACGAGGCAGCCGAGCACCAGAACGAAGCGGCCGAGCGTCAGAACGAGGTCGGCGAGCACCAAGCCGAGCGTGGCGATCAACCCTCCGAGACCGAGGCCGCCGAGCAGCGGGAACCCGAGGCGCCCAACCCCTTCAGCGGCGAGTTCGACCCCGAGACCGGCGAACTGGACCTCGACCGCGACGCCCCGGACAAGCCCGAGCAGGCCCCGCGCGAGCACGAAGCCGGCGATGCCGCCGCGGGACCGTGGAACACGGACTTCGACGACAGCGAGGTCGTCGCCCGGTACGACGACAAGGACGGCTGGGAGGTCGGCCCCGATACGCCCGCCGAGCGCGAACAGCGGATGGAGGACCTCGCCGAGAAGCTCAAGGGGGAGCAGACGGTCGCCGAGAAGCTCGCCGAAGACGGCGCCGATCTCGCCGAGCCCGGCGTGAAGCTCTGGGAAGCGGCGCAAGCCAAGAACGAAGCCAAGGCGGAGCCCGCGCACGAGCACACCGTGACCACCCAGGACCACCCGCACTTCGAGCCGGCCGAGTCGCAGGCCTCCACCCCCGACATGATCGGCTCCGTCGCCATGACCGGGGTGGCGCTCGCGGCCATGGCGCGGCAGTGGCTCGCCGATCGGCGTGGCGGCGCGGCCGCCCCCGACGAGGACGACTGACTAGATGTACTCGGAGATCTCGACGCCGTACGTCCCCGGCTCGAGGGCTTCGAAGATGTGCGGGACGTCGCCCGGATACGAAATGTAGTCGCCGGGGTTCAGCTCCTCCGGGGCCTCCTGCACGCCCACCCGGGCGCGGCCCGCGCACAGCACGATGTGCTCCATCACGCCCGTCATGTGCGGGTCGGACCTCCGCGGCGTGCCGGGTTCCGCTCGGATGAGGTACATGTCCCGCCGCGCGGACGGGGGACAGGCCGACAGCAGCGTGCACGCGTAGTCGGCGTGCTCGGCGAACACCGTCGGTCCCTTGCCCGCCCGGATGACGCGGACCTTGGGCCGTTCGGGCTCGACCAGCCGGGAGAACGGGACGTCGAGGGCGACGCCGAGCGCCCACAGGGTCTCGACGCTGGGGTTGCCGGTGCCGGACTCGAGCTGGGACAGCGTCGACTTGGCCAGGCCGGCGCGGCGCGCGACCTCCGTCAGGGACAAGCCCGCGCGGGTCCGTTCGCGGCGCAGGGACGCCGCGATGATCTCCAGGGGCGCGCCCGTCGTTTCCTGCGACATTGCTGTTCGCTCCATCGGTCGTTACGTTCGCCTTGACGAACGCGAGGGCCTGTGTTCACTATAGAACACATGCGTTCGATACGGCGAACACTCGATCGGGCCCTCGCCCGTGACATCGGCCTGGTCTGTCTCGCCGATTGTCTCGTGGGGGTTTCCTACGGCGCCATCGCGGTGAGCTCCGGCTTCCCGGTGTGGCTGCCGATGCTGATGTCGCTGCTGGTCTTCGCGGGGGCGTCGCAGTTCATGTTCATCGGGATCGTGGCCGCGGGCGGCAACCCGTTCGCGGCCGTGCTGGCCGGCCTGCTGGCCAACGCGCGGCACCTGCCGTTCGGCTTCGCCGTCGGCGATGTCGTCGGACAGCGCTGGGCCCGGCTGGTGGGCAGCCACCTGATGAGCGACGAGACGGTCGCGTTCGCCATGGCCCAGGACGAGGCCCGGCGCCGCCGCGCGGCGTACTGGGCGTGCGGGCTGGGGATCTTCGTGTTCTGGAACGCCGGCGTGCTGGCCGGCGCGTTCGCGGGGACGGCGATCAGCGACACGAGCGTGTTCGGCCTAGACGCGGCCTTCCCGGCGGTGCTGCTGGCGCTGGTCCTGCCGTCGCTGCGGGACCGCGCGGCGCGGCTGCCGGTGCTGATCGGGGTGGTGGTCGCGCTGGCCGCGACGCCGTTCCTGCCGGCCGGGCTGCCGGTGCTGCTCGCGCTCGCGGGCGTCGTGGTGGGGGCGCTGGCGAAGGAGCCGGAACTGCAGGAGGTGGGCTGATGGACGGGGTGGAGCTGCTGGTCGGCACGGCCGTGCTGGCGCTGGGGACGTTCGCGTTCCGGTTCGCCGGCCCGGTGCTGCGCAGCCGGGTGAAGCTGTCGCCGCGGGCGGAGAGGCTGATGGCGCTGGCGGCGGTGGTGCTGCTGGCGGCCCTGGTCGCGGTGAGCGCGCTGACGGAGGGCCACGGCTTCGCGGGCTTCGCGCGGCCCGCGGGGGTGCTGGTGGCGGGGGTGCTGGCGTGGCGGAAGGCGCCGTTCGTGGTGGTCGTGGTCGCCGCCGCGGCGACGGCGGCCCTGCTGAGGCTGGCCGGCGTCCCCTGACGGCGCCGCGCCGGACCGTACCGGGCCTGACGTACCGGGCCGGGCCTGAGGTGCCGGCTGGGCCTGAGGTGCCAGGCCTGCGAGGTGTCGGGCCCGGCGTGCCAGGCCCGCGAGGTGTCGGGCATGGCGTGCCGGGCCTGGCGTGCGAGAGAAGGCATCACGCGTGATCGGGCGGGCATCATGCGTGATCAGGCGGGCATCGAGCGTGATCGGAGGGCCATCACGCTGAAACCGAGCGATCGCCGGGCCCGCGGGGGCGCCCCCCGTTTTCCACGCTACCGGAGGCCACCGACAGTTTTGCCCCTTGCCGCCGCGGGGGCGGCCGTGGAGCGGGGGCTGACCTGCCGCGAAGGGGCCGAGCCAGTGCGTCTAGGCTGGTGGGAAGGTCTTTCGGGAGGTCGGGTGTCGTCGGAACCGCTCATCGGTGTGCTCGCCATGCAAGGTGCCGTGCGGGAGCACGTCGCCATGCTGGCCGAAGCGGGCGCGCGGGCCGTGCCCGTGCGGCGGGCCGCCGAGCTGTCCGAAGTGGACGGTCTGGTGCTGCCCGGCGGCGAGTCCACCACGATGTCGCGGCTGCTGGAGAGCTTCGAGCTGCTGGAACCCCTCAAGGCGCGGATCGCCGACGGGCTGCCCGCCTTCGGGTCCTGCGCCGGGATGATCCTGCTGGCGCGGCAGACCCTCGACGGGCGGCCCGACCAGCAGCAGCTCGGCGGGCTCGACGTCGTCGTGCGGCGGAACGCCTTCGGCAGGCAGGTCGACTCCTTCGAGGCCGACCTGGACTTCGCCGGGGTCGACGGGGACGTCCACGCCGTCTTCATCCGGGCTCCCTGGGTCGAAAAGGCCGGTGACGGCGTCGAGGTGCTGGCCACCGTCAGCGGTGTGCCCGGCGTCGACTCCGGCACCGCTAGGATCGTCGCGGTCCGGCAGGGGGCGGTGCTGGCGACCGCGTTCCACCCGGAACTCACGCCCGACGTGCGGGTGCACCGGCTGTTCGTCGACCTCGTGCGAAAGGCTGCCTGAGACGCGGTGCCCGGCCGGGGTACGGAACAGATGGAGGAGAGATGAGCGGCCACTCCAAGTGGGCCACCACGAAGCACAAGAAGGCCAACCTCGACGCGAAGCGCGGCAAGCTCTTCGCGCGGTTGATCAAGAACATCGAGGTGGCCGCCCGCACGGGCACCGGTGGTGGCGACCCGGATGGCAACCCCACGCTCTACGACGCCATCCAGAAGGCGAAGAAGAACTCGGTCCCGCAGGACAACATCGAGCGCGCCCGCAAGCGCGGCGCCGGTGAAGAGGCCGGCGGCGCCGACTGGCAGACCATCACCTACGAGGGTTACGGCCCGAACGGGGTCGCCGTCCTGATCGAGTGCCTCACCGACAACCGCAACCGTGCGGCGTCGGAGGTCCGGACCGCGCTCACCCGCAACGGCGGCTCGCTCGCCGACCCGGGCTCGGTGGCCTACCTGTTCAACCGCAAGGGCGTCGTGCTGATGCCCAAGGGTGACGCGGCCGAGGACGACGTCCTCATGGCGGTCCTCGACGCCGGTGCCGAAGAGGTCAACGACCTCGGCGAGAGCTTCGAAATCGTCTCCGAGGCGACCGACCTGGTGCCGGTCCGCAAGGCGCTGCAGGACGCCGGCTTCGAATACGAGTCGGCCGACCTGACCTTCCTGCCCTCGGTGAGCGTCCCGCTCGACGCCGACGGCGCGAAGAAGGTCTTCAAGCTGATCGACGCCCTCGAAGACTGCGACGACGTCCAGAACGTCTACGCCAACTTCGACGTCTCCGACGAGGTGCTCGCCGAAGTCGGCTGAGTTTTCCCTTGTAGCGCACCACTTTCGGGCCCGGGTCGGAAACTTTCCGGCCCGGGCCCTGGGCTCCGGCGGCCTCGTCAGGCACAATGTGCGCCGTGACCTCGACGACCCCCGCCGCTGCCGCCGACATCACCGCCGAATTGTCCGCGGAAGAACTGCGCCTCATCGAATGGATCGAGGAGCAGGCGAAGGAACGCGGCAACGCCGTCATCAACGTCGCCTCGGACGACGCAGGCGCCGGCTACTCCTTCACGGCTTGCGCGTGGGCGCTGCACAACGTGCCGGAGGCGGTCGTGGTCGGGCTGCCCGGCCAGATGGGGCAGGTGCTGCTCGACGCCTACGTCGACCGCGCCGCCAACGGCGAGATCTTCGAGGTCGGCAAGCGCTACGACGACTTCTTCGAAGGCGTCCCGGTCGTCCTCGAACGCGTCAACAAGGGCCACTACCCGGAGTACTTCGGCACGGCGTTCCTCATCTACCCGGACGGCGACTTCCCGGCGCTGCAGCTGATCGTCGCGACGCCGGAAGGCAAGTTCCCCTGGCACCCGGACGCGCCCGAGGGCTTCGCGCGGTGGCAGCCGGTGCTCACCGAGAGCGGTGACCCCGAGAGCTGGACCCCCGGGGTCGACGGCCCCTAGAACTTCCCCAGGTCGGCGGCCGCTTCCGGGTACCGCAGCGCCAGGTCCCCGGCGGCCGCGAACTCGACGCAGTCGTCCGTGTAGGGCGGCACCACGACCGTGCCCAGCAGGCTCCACTCGCCGCCCGTGACCGTGGCCTGCCACGTCCCGGCGGGCACGACGACCTGCGGGCGTTCGCCGGCGGCGACGTCGGTCCCCAGCACCGGCCGCTCGACCGAGCCGTCCGGGTGCAGCAGCAGCATCCGCGCGGGTGCCCCCGCGTGGTGCACCCAGACCTCCACGCGGTCCAGCCGGTGCGGCGCGGACCGTTCGGGCGCGACGAGCAGGTAGTAGATCGCCGAGCCGGACCCGGCCCGCCAGCTCTGCGCCCACCGCCCGCCTTCGACCGGCAAGGGCTCGAGCCCCAGGTGGGTGACGAAATCCGCTGGCTCCGGCATGTCACCCATCCTGCCGCAGACGCGCCCAGTAGCCTGCAAGCTCGAACTGGTGTTCGCGGCGGGAAGGAAGAACGGGTGCGGGTGCTCGGGGTCGACCCCGGTCTGACCAGGTGCGGCCTGGGGGTGGTCGACGGCGGCAAGGGCCGGGCCGTCCGCTGCGTCGCCGTCGACGTCGTGCGGACACCGGCCGATGCCGACCTGGCCCACCGCCTGCTCGGCATCTCCGACGAGGTCGAGCGCTGGATGGACAAGTACAAGCCGGCCGCGGTGGCCGTCGAGCGCGTCTTCGCCCAGCACAACGTCCGGACCGCGATGGGCACCGCGCAAGCGGGCGGGGTGGTCGCCCTGGCCGCCGCGCGCCGCGGCCTGCCGGTCGTCTTCCACACGCCGAGCGAGGTCAAGGCCGCGGTCAGCGGCTCCGGCCGGGCCGACAAAGCGCAGGTCACGGCCATGGTGATGCGGCTGCTCAACCTCGAGGTCGCGCCGCACCCGGCCGACGCCGCGGACGCCCTCGCCCTGGCCATCTGCCACCTCTGGCGCGAGCCGATGCGGGCCCGGCTCGCCGAAGCCGAAGCCCGCGCGGCCGAAATGGCCCGCACGCACAAAGCCCGCCTCGCCGCGGCGGCGAAGCAGGCGAACCAAGCCAAGAACCCTGGAGCAGCACGATGATCTCGTCGGTACGCGGAGAAGTCCTGTCGGTCGGTCTCGACCACGTCGTGGTCGAGGTCGGCGGGGTCGGCTTCGCCGTGCAGGCCACCCCGGCGACGCTGGCGACCCTGCGCCGCGGCGAGGAGGCCCGCCTGCACACCGCGCTGGTCGTGCGCGAGGACTCGCTGACGCTGTTCGGGTTCGCCGACGCGGACGCGCGCGAACTGTTCGGGCTGCTGCAGACGGTGTCCGGCATCGGGCCCCGGCTCGCGCTGGCCACCCTCGCCGTGCTGGACCCGGACAAGCTGCGGGCCGCGCTGGTCGAAGGCAACATCACCGTGCTCACCTCGGTCCCCGGCATCGGCCGCAAGGGCGCCGAACGGCTCACCCTCGAACTGCGCGACAAGGTCACCGCCCTCGGCGGCACGGGCGACACGCCCGCCGCCACCGCCCCCGGCGCCCTGCGCGCCGAGGTCGTCGAGGCGCTGGCCGGGCTCGGCTTCCCGGCCAAGCAGGCCGAGCAGGCCGTCGACAAGGTCCTCGCCGACGGTGACGGCCATACGACCGCCAGCGTCCTGCGCGCCGCCCTGGCCACCCTCGGCCGGAAGCGGTAGGCGCGGCCGTGGAGTATGAAGCGGTGGAAGAGGACGAGGCCCTCTCGGCGTGGGCCCAGACCGGCGACCGCGACGTCGAGGGCACCCTGCGGCCGCGGAAGCTCGACGAGTTCGTCGGCCAGCCGCGCGTGCGCGAGCAGCTGGAGCTGGTGCTGGAGAGCGCCCGCCGCCGCGGCGTGCCGCCCGACCACGTCCTGCTCTCCGGCCCGCCCGGGCTGGGCAAGACGTCGATGGCGATGATCGTCGCCGCCGAACTCGGCGCGGCCATCCGGATCACCTCCGGCCCGGCCCTGGAGCGCGCCGGCGACCTCGCCGCGATGCTGTCCAACCTGGCGCCCGGCGACGTCCTGTTCATCGACGAGATCCACCGCATCGCCCGCCCCGCCGAGGAGATGCTCTACCTGGCGATGGAGGACTTCCGGGTCGACGTCGTCGTCGGCAAGGGCCCCGGCGCCACCAGCATCCCCCTGGAGATCGCGCCGTTCACGCTGGTCGGGGCGACCACCCGGTCCGGCTCGCTGACCGGCCCGCTGCGCGACCGGTTCGGCTTCACCGGCCAGATGGAGTTCTACACCGACGCCGAGCTGGAGCTGGTCGTGCGCCGGGCCGCGACGATCCTCGACATCCCGATCGACCGCGACGGCTGCGCCGAGATCGCCGGCCGCTCGCGGGGCACGCCCCGGATCGCGAACCGGCTGCTGCGGCGCGTCCGCGACTACGCCGAGGTCCGCGCCGACGGCAAGGTGACCCGTGACGTCGCCCGCGCCGCGCTGGCCGTCTACGACGTCGACGAGCTGGGTCTCGACCGCCTCGACCGGGCCGTGCTCACCGCGCTGACCAGGTCTTTCGGTGGCGGTCCGGTGGGCATCTCGACGCTGGCGGTGGCCGTGGGGGAGGAGGCGACCACCGTGGAAGAGGTGTGCGAGCCCTACCTCGTGCGCGCCGGTATGCTCGCCCGCACCCCGCGTGGCCGCGTCGCGACCGCGTCCGCGTGGGAACACCTCGGCATGGTGCCGCCCGCGGACCTCCCGGGGCGCCCGGACCAGGGCGGGCCGTCGCTGTTCGAGCAGGACTGAGCGGCCCGTACCGGCGGGTGGGTGCTGGCGTCCGCGCTGGTACCTGGCACACTTGACCGGAGCACATACCCAAAAACCGGACATTTCGGCTGGGCCCGGGTGTTCGTCGAACGGAGAATCATGCAACAGCTATTGCTGCCCCTGCTGCTCGTGCTCGTCCTCGCCGTGCCGCTGGTGATGAGCACGCGCAAGCAGAAGAAGCAGCAGGCGGCGCAGCAGGAACTGCAGAGCAGCCTGGCGCCCGGTGACCGCGTGATGACCACCTCGGGTCTCTACGGCACCGTCGCCGACGCCTCCGGTGACACCACGATCGACATCGAGATCGCGCCCGGTGTCGTCACCACCTGGCTGCGGCTGGCCGTCCGCGAGAAGGTCGAGCCGGTCGTCGAGACCGACGAGGACGCGATCGACGAGGTCGAGGAGGCTCCCGCCGAGGAGCCGAAGACCATCGAGCCGACCGCCGTCAAGGCCGACGAGCCGCAGACCACCGCTCAGGTGGCGCCGCCGCTGGAGCACGGCAAGAAGTAGCCCCCGCGGCACTCCTGGGCCGGGCCGGGACTCCCGACGAAAGTCGGTACGGCCTCGCACGCCGGGCTCACGCAGCACCGAGTAGTGTCTCGGTGCTGCGTGCGTGTCCGCCGTCATACCCGTGCCCGGGAGTGAATCGCACACAGTCCCTCCCGGTAACCCTCCGGGCGGGCACCGCAACTTTGGGGTCCACCCCGTCCGAGGAGACCGAAGCACCGTGGCAGCTTCAGCCGGGCATCTCCGCCCGGGACGCTATCTCGCCCTGTTCGCCCTGATCGTGATCGCCTTGTACGCGCTGGTGTTCCTCACCGGCAACCACAAGCCGACCCCGAAACTGGGCATCGACCTGCAGGGCGGCACCCGGGTCACGCTCACCGCCCGCACCCCCGACGGCGGCCAGCCGACCCGGGAGTCCCTGAACCAGGCGCGCCAGATCATCGAGCGCCGTGTCAACGGGATCGGCGTCAGCGGCACCGAGGTCCTCCTCGACGGCAACAACGTCGTCATCACGGTCCCGGGCGAGCAGGGCGACCAGGCGAAGAACCTGGGCAAGACCGCGAAGCTGGGCTTCCGCAAGGTCGTCTCGAGCGCCACCCAGCCGGTGGTGCCACCGCAGACGAACACCCCGCCGCCGGCCACGGGCACCCCGACCTCGGGCGCGCCGACGCCGACCGCGGGCGCGACGGGCACCAAGCCGCCGACGACCACGGCGAGCGCGCCGCCCACCTCCGCGACCGGCGGTGGCGGTGCCGCGGGTGCCCTCGCCCAGCAGCAGAGCACCACGCCGGCCGCCCCGAGCAGCAGCACCCCGCCGCCCGCGTCGTCGACCCCGGCGCCGGCTCCCGCTCCCGCGGACGGCTCGGTCGACGCCGAGACCGCCAAGGAGATCCAGGCCGCCAAGGCCCTCCGGCAGAACCCGCAGCTGATCGGCGCCGACGGCCAGCCGAACCAGGAGCTCGTCTCGAAGGCGATGGCCGCGCTGACCTGCGCGCCGAACGCCAAGGACCCCCTCGAGGGCAACGACGACCCCAAGCTGCCGCTGGTCGCGTGCGGTGACAACGACACGTACAAGTACCTGCTGGAGCCGGAGTTCCTGCCGGGCACCGAGATCGCCGACTCGACCTCGGGCTACGACCAGCAGCGCGGCCAGTGGGTGGTGAACCTCAGCTTCAAGAGCGAGGGCACCAAGATCTGGGCGGACTTCACCTCGAAGAACACCGGCCAGCAGGCCGCCTTCGTGCTCGACACGCAGGTCGTGTCCGCGCCGAACATCCAGGTGGCCATCCTCGACGGCAACACCCAGATCACCGGCAAGTTCACCCAGACCGACGCGAAGAACCTCTCGGACATCCTCAAGTACGGCTCGCTGCCGCTGTCGTTCGCGTCCTCCGACGCGACCACGGTGTCGGCGACCCTCGGCCTGGCCTCGCTGCAGGCCGGCCTGATCGCCGGCGGCATCGGCCTGCTGGTGGTCTTCATCTACTGCCTGTTCTACTACCGGCTGCTCGGCGTGCTCACCATCCTGTCGCTGGCCCTGTCCGGCGCGCTGGTGTTCGCGGTGCTGATCCTGCTCGGCCGCTGGATCGGCTACACCCTCGACCTCGCGGGCATCGCCGGCCTGATCATCGCCATCGGTATCACGGCGGACTCGTTCGTCATCTACTTCGAACGGCTCAAGGACGAAATCCGGGAGGGCCGGACGTTCCGGTCCGCGGTGCCGCGCGGCTGGGTCCGCGCCCGGCGCACCATCCTGGCCTCGGACGCGGTGAGCTTCCTGGCCGCGGCGATCCTGTACGTCATCGCGGTCGGCGACGTCCAGGGCTTCGCGTTCACCCTCGGCATGTCCACGGTGCTCGACCTGGTCGTCGTGTACCTGGTGACGCACCCGCTGGTGGCCATGGTGTCCACGTCCAAGAACAGTTTCCTGTCCAATCCGAGGCACCTGGGTCTCGGCGCCGTGCAGCAAGTGGGTTCGCAGCGTAAGAAGTCGACCTCGGTCGGCCGCGCGAACGTGAAGGAGGCCTGACGTGGGGGTCGAAGAACTGGGTACGGACGCCGAGGGCAACGCCAAGGCGACGGTGAAGCCCGGCAAGAAGGAAAGCGTCTTCCACCGGCTGTACGTCGGCACCGGTGCGTTCGACGTCGTCGGCAAGCGCAAGCGCTGGTACATCTTCTTCTCGGCGCTGGTGCTGGTGTGCCTCGCCTCGATGATCTTCCGCGGCTTCAACCTCGGCATCGAGTTCGAGGGCGGCACGCAGATCCAGATGCCCGCCGACGGCATCCACGGCGTGATCACCGAGGAGCAGGCGAAGGAGTCGTTCCAGAAGGCTCTCGGCCGCCCGGCCGCGGAGGCGCAGAAGGTCGGCACCGGCAACGCGGCGACCATCCAGATCCGCACCGACACGCTGAACGCGGCCGACGTCGCCAAGCTCAAGCAGGGCCTGTTCACCGACCTGGGCCCGAAGGGCACCAACGGCCAGCCCAGCGTCCAGGCCATCAGCGACAGCGCGGTGAGCGCGTCCTGGGGTGGCGAGATCTCGCAGAAGGCGCTGATCGCGCTCGGCGTGTTCCTCGTCGCGGTGGTCATCTTCCTGGCGGTCTACTTCGACGGCCGGATGGCCCTGGCGGCGCTGATCTCGCTGCTGCACGACATCCTGGTCACCGCGGGTGTGTACTCGCTGGTCGGCTTCGAGGTCACCCCGGCGACCGTGATCGGCCTGCTGACCATCCTCGGGTTCTCGCTGTACGACACGGTGGTGGTGTTCGACAAGGTCCGCGAGAACACGCGCGGCCTGCTCGGCCTGACCCGCCGCACGTACGGCGAAGCGGCGAACCTCGCGCTGAACCAGACCCTGATGCGGTCGTTCAACACGGCGTTCATCGCGCTGCTGCCGATCCTCGGCCTGCTCATCGTCGGGTACGTGCTGCTCGGCTCGGGCACGCTGCAGGACCTGGCGCTGGTGCAGCTCACCGGTACCCTCGTCGGCGTCCTGTCGTCGGTCGCCCTGGCGACGCCGCTGCTGGTCGACTTCAAGATGCGCGACCCGAAGTACGCGCAGCAGGCCGAGCGGGTCCGCCAGCGCCGGGCCAGCCAGGAGCGCAAGGCGGCGGGCGAGGACTTCGACGCCTCGGACGACGACGCGCTGGCCAAGGAACTGCGCAAGGAGAAGGCGTACGCGGCCGCGGCCAGCGTCCCCGCCCGGATCCAGAAGCAGCGCCCGGCCGGGAAGCGGAAGCGCTGACGTGCAGCTCGACGACGCCCTCGGCCTGATCGCCGAGGTGCCGGACTTCCCCGAGCCCGGCGTGCTGTTCCGCGACCTGAGCCCGCTCTTCGCGGACGCGGGTGCGTTCAAGGCGGTGACCGACGCGCTGGCGGAAACGCTGGCGCCCGGTGTCGAGGCGCTCGCGGGTGTGGAAGCCCGCGGGTTCCTCCTCGCCGCGGCCGTCGGGTACGCCCGCGGCCTCGGCGTGGTGCTGATCCGCAAGCCGGGCAAGCTGCCGGCGGTGGCGGGCCGCGTCGACTACGCCCTGGAGTACGGCACAGCGACGGTCGAGCTCCCGGCCGGCGTGGTCCGCCCGGGCCAGCGCATCGCGATCCTCGACGACGTCCTGGCCACCGGCGGCACGGTCGCGGCCACCGGCAAGCTGCTGGAGGACGCGGGCGCGGTGGTCGACAGCGTCTCGGTGGTCCTGGAACTGGCCGCCCTGGGCGGCCGCCAGGTCCTCGGCGACCGCAAGGTCCACGCTCTCCGAACCTGCTGAATGCCGCTCGCCGGGTGCGGTAGCCGGTTCCCAACGCCGCGAATGACTCATTCGGGACCTCGGAC
>NZ_JBSFNC010000214.1:0-12146 GCF_053586895.1 Amycolatopsis sp. NPDC003731
GTGGTCAGGCGGGTTCTGACCCGCCTGACCACTCACGACGGCTTTGGTCAGGCGGGTTTGAGCGGGTCGTGGCCGATCGACATCAGCCGGTGGCGCCAGTAGGCCTCGCCCGCCGTCGGCTCCAGGTCGTCGCGGCGCTGGGCGTGCACCCGGTCGACGACCCGGCGCATCACGTCGGCGTCGTGGGAGTCCACGTCGGACTTGCGCTTGCGGAGGATGGCCAGCACCTCGTTGCCCGTCGGCGGGCCCGCCTCGTCGGGGAGCGGTTCGGTCTCCGGGCCCGCGTCGCGGGTGCGGAGCCAGTCCTCCAGCTCGCGCGAGGTCATGTTCACCACCCGGTGGAACTCCGCCCACAGGTCGTCGTCGACTGCCGGATTGTCCATGTTCGTCGGCTACCCGGCGCGGCCTACGTCAAACCGTGGTCCCGTGGCCGGTAGAATTCCTCCGGACCCGTTGAAACGCCAGCGGTGGTCTCTGTTGACGCTGCTGGCGAGCTCGATCCCGTGCTCGCCGCTTGACGCATGGGAGGGGTGGGCCTTGCCGACCACTGGCGACGGCATGGCGGCGCGGGTCGACGAGCTGAACGCGGTGCTGGCCGATCTCGTCGGGGTCCTCGAATCGATGTCCGACACGCCGGGGCTGCTCGACGCGGTCTGCGGCGAAGCGGTCCGGGTGGTCCCGGACGCGGACCTGGCCAGCATCATGGTCGTCCGCGACGGCGTGACCCAGACGGCGGCTTTCACGGACGAGCGAGCCCGGCGCATCGACGACGTCCAGTACGCGGCAGGCGACGGTCCGGGCCTGCTCGCTGCCCTGACGGGTGAAGTGGTCCGGGTGGCGGTCGCGGAGACGGGCGAGCAGTGGCCCGAATTCGTGGCGGCGGCGAAGGAACTCGGCGTGGGCAGCTACCTGGCGGTCCCGCTGCGCGTGGACGACACGTTGGTGGGCGCGATCACGCTGTTCGGCTTCGAGACCCACGGCTACCACGAGTTCGACACGAAGGTGTTGCGGCTGTTCACGTTGTGCGTGGAGACGGTGCTGCGGCTGACGCGCCGGTACCGGGAGGCGCGCGGGCTGGCCGACGAGCTGCGCAACGCGATGGAGACCCGCGCGGTGATCGAGCAGGCCAAGGGCATGCTGATGCTGATCCACCGGGTCAACGAGGACGCGGCGATGCACCGGCTGATCGTGGAGTCCCAGCACACGAACATCAAGCTCCGCGACGTCGCGGCCCGGTTCACGAAGCGGATGAGCTCGGCGGACGGCGGCCCGGCCCGGCCCTGAACAACGTCCCCAGGCCGCTCTGCGCCGTGCCGCCGAGCGCGTCCCACACGGTGACCGCGGTCGCGGTGAGCACGGGCTTCTCGAGCCGTTCCTCCAGCTCGGCGAGCAGCGGCGTGGTGTGCAGGGCGGTCTCGGGGACGAGCACGGCGGCGGCGTCTTGGTGGTCGGCCGCGACGGCGAGTTCAGTGATCCGCTGCGCGTCCCAGGCGGCGAGTGCGCGATCGGAGCCTGCGTCGGCCGAGACGGCGTGCACGGTGGTGACGCCGGCCTCGGCGAGGAAGGCGGCGAAGAGCGCGGTCAGGTCCGGGTGGTAGACGGAGGCGAGCGCAACGCGCTCGACGTCCAGCCGCTCGAGGGCGGCGAGGTAGGCCAGTGACGTGCTGCTGGCCGGGACGCCGAGGTGATCGCTGAGGGCTCGCGCCTGGTCGCGCGCCCCGTCGAGACCGTGGGTGAAACTGCAGCTGGAGCACGCCCAGCTGACGACGTCCGGAGTGGTGCCGAGCCGGTCGGCGGCGGCGACGAGACGCCCGGGCGAGCCGAGCGCCCGCACGGCGGCGATCTGTCCGGCCGCGCCGGGATCCCATTCGACGTAGGCGAAGTCGAGTTCGGGGGCGGGGTCCAGCCGGCGGCAAAGGGCGGCGAAGTCGTCCTCGCCGCAGTCGCGGGTGGGGTAGAGCAGGCCGATGCGCATGGTCTCCGGTTACCCGGACGGGCGTCGGTGCAAGAGGTCGAAGCGGGACCACATCGCCTCGGCCGCTTCGATCGACGCGCTCGTCGCGGGGCTGGACGTGGCCGATTGGGCCGCGATCGTTTGGGTTGTGCTGGCGGGCGAGAGGTCGAAGCGGGACCACATCGCCTCGGCTGCTTCGATGGACGCGCTCGTCGCGGGGCTGGCCGTGGCTGATTGGGCCGCGATCGTTTGGGTTGTGCTGGCGGGCGAGAGGTCGAAGCGGGACCACATCGCCTCGGCTGCTTCGATGGACGCGCTCGTCGCGGGGCTGGCCGTGGCTGATTGGGCCGCGATCGTTTGGGTGCTGGCGGGCGATGAGAGCAGGCCGATGCGCATGGTCTCCGGTTACCCGGACGGGCGTCGGTGCAAGAGGTCGAAGCGGGACCACATCGCCTCGGCCGCTTCGATCGACGCGCTCGTCCGCGCCGGGTCGACCGCCGCGAGCTGGGCCACGATGGCCTGGGCCAAGGCCATCCCCGCCGTCAACGACGGGAAGAACGTCACGCCCTCCGCCGGCACCATCAGCACCTGCTCCGCCGCTCCCGCCAGGGCCGGGCTCGCCGCGTCCGTGATCGCGAAGACGCGGGCGCCGCGGTCGCGGGCCTCGTTCGCCGCCAGGACCGTGCTCTCGTACAGGCGCCAGAAACTGATCGCCACCAGGACGTCGTCCGCCGTCAGCTTGGCCGTCTGGTTGGCCAGTTCCGCGTCGCCCGCCGTGATCGCGTGGACGTCGTAGCCCGCCAACCTCGCGTTGTGGGCCATCGCAATCCCGACCGCCGCGTAGCTTCCGTCCGCGATCACCAGTGTTCGGCGGGCCGCCGCCATCGCTCCCGCGACCGTCCGCAGCAGCGGCTCGTCGAACCGCCGGTTCAGCAGCGCGAGGCTGTCGAGGTCACGCCGGAGGGACGCCGACCCCGGTGAGCCGACGTCGCGGTGCTCCTCCGCCACCTGCGGCGCGCTCAGCGACGACATGTACCGCGCCCGCAGCTCCTGCTGCAGCGCCGGCCAGCCCGCGAACCCCAGCGCCTGGGCCGTGCGCGTCACCGTCGCGACGTTGACGCCGGCCAGCTGGGCCAGCTCGGCCGTCGAGCCGAACGACGCCCGGCGCGGCTGCGAGACCAGCACTTCCAGCACCGCGGCCGACTTCGGACGCAAGCCCCGCTCGGGCAGCCGGTCGCGCAGCCACGCCTCGAAACCGTCGTCGGTCTCCGCCACCTCGGCGCCCTCCCCTGCTGTCCGGTGCACCGTAACGCACCCAGTTTTGCAAAGAACGTTGCAGTTTTGACGAAATGCAGTCTATGTTGTCGGCACTCCCCGACGGAAGGCGTTCCCCATGACGCTGCTGACCCGGCTGGACCGGCTCCCGCTGAGCCGTCCCCACTACAAACTGCTGCTCATCGGCGGCCTCGGCTACACCTTCGACGGCATGGACTCGGCGGTCGTCGCCTTCCTGCTGCCCAGCGCCAAGGCCGCCTGGCACCTCGACAACGGCCAGCTCGGCCTGATCGGCTCGGCGACGCCGTTCGGCTTCCTCTTCGGCGCGATCGCGGCCGGCCTGCTCGGCGACCGCATCGGCCGCAAGAAGGTGATGATGTACGCGCTGGCCTTCTACGCGCTGTTCTCCGTCATCGCGTCCTTCTCCCCGAACTACGAGGTCTTCCTCGGCGCGCGGGTGCTCGCGGGGGCGGGCGCGGGCGCCGAAAGCGCGATCATCGCGCCCTTCCTGTCCGAGTTCGTCCCGGCCAAGCGGCGCGGCTGGTTCGTCGGAGCGCTCGCCGGGTTCTTCTCCTTCGGCTTCGTCGCGGCCGCGCTGATCGGGCGGTTCGTCGTGCCGTCCTTCGACGAGGGCTGGCGGGTCGCGCAGCTGGTCACCGCGCTGCCGATCGTCATGCTGCTGTGGTGGCGCCGGTCCCTGCCCGAATCGCCGCGCTTCCTGCTCGCCCACGGCCGGGCCGCGGAGGCCGAGAACGTCGTCGCCAAGATCGAGCGGGACGTCGAGAAGGCCACCGGCACCACCCTCCCGCCGGTGCCGCCGGCCGACGCCGCCCCCGCGACCGAGACGCCGAAGGTCAACCTCCTCAGCGCGCTGAAGTTCCTGTGGAGCCCCGCCATGCGGCGCCGGACGGCGGTGATCTGGACCGTCTGGTTCGTGATCACGTTCTCCTACTACGGCTTCTTCTCGTGGATCCCCACGCTGCTCGTGGAACGCGGCATCACGGTGACGAAGAGCTTCGAGTTCTCGATCATCATCTACCTGGCCCAGGTGCCCGGGTACTTCTCCGCCGCGTGGCTGTCCGAACGGCTCGACCGCAAGCACACCATCGCCCTCTACCTGGCCGGCTCGGCGGTGAGCGCGTTCTGGCTGAGCCAGACCAGCGCGCCGTGGTCGATCACGCTCGCCGGTGCGGTGCTGTCCTTCTTCCTCAACGGCACCTACGCCGGGGTGTACTCCTACACGCCCGAGGTGTTCCCGACCTGGATCCGCGCCAGCGGCACCGGCCTGTCCAGCGCGTTCGGCCGGGTCGGCAGCATCCTGGCGCCGACGATCATCGGCCTGTCCGCGGCGAGCCTCGGCTTCGCCGGCGTCTTCGGCCTGACGACGGCGGTGCTGGCGGCCGGGGTGCTCTGCGTGCTCGTCTTCGGCCTGTCCACCGCGGGCCGCTCGCTGGAGGAACTGACCGAACACGGCGCCCCGGTGGCGACCGCGAAGGAGATGACGAAGTGAGTCTGTCCACTGTGGAGGAACGGGTGCGCGCCGAGCTCGGCGTGCGGCTGTTCACCGTTCTCGCCTGGATCCCGGAACGCCGGGCGCTGCGCCGCGTGCACAGCAGCCACCCGGCGGAGTACCCGGTCGGCGGGGAGAAGACGGTCGAGGTCGCGGCGGGCTGGCTCGACCGCTGCATCACCGCGCAGGAGCCCTACTTCGGCCCCGGAAAAGCGGCGGTGCGGGAGATCTTCGCCGACCACGAGCTGATCGAGTCCCTCGGCTGCGGCTCGATCATCAACGTCCCGGTGGTCGACGGCGGCCGGACCCTCGGCGTGCTCAACATCCTCGACGCGGAAGGTGCCTACGACGAGGATTCGGTCCAGGTGGCCCGATCCCTCGCCCCGCTCGCCGTGCCGGCGCTCAAGGAGGAACAGTGACCCTGCTGCTGCGCAACGCCCGGCTGCTCGACCCGCTCTCCGGCGAGTACACCGAGGGCGACCTCCGGTGCGCCGACGGCCGGATCGCCGAGGTCGGGCCCGGCCTGACCGCGCCCGACGGCCCCGCACTGGACCTGCGCGGCGCGGTCGTGCTGCCGGGGCTGGTCGACGCGCACGTGCACGTCACGGCGTCGACCGCGGACCTGGGCTCGCTGTCGTCGTCGTCACCGAACTACGTGGCCGCGCACGCCGCCCGGACGATGAGCCGGATGCTCGACCGCGGGTTCACCACCGTCCGCGACGCCTCGGGCGCCGACTTCGGGCTCGCCGACGCCCAGGCGGAGGGCCTGTTCCGCGGCCCGCGGCTGCTGTTCTGCGGGCGCGCGCTGAGCCAGACCGGCGGTCACGGCGACAGCCGCACCCGCGGTACGCAGGTGCAGGACGACCACCCGTGCTGCGCCGGGCTCGGCCGGGTGGCCGACGGCGAGGACGCCGTCCGCGCCGCGGCCCGCGACGAGCTGCGCAAGGGCGCCCACCACATCAAGGTGATGGCGTCGGGCGGCGTCGCGTCCCCGACCGACCGCATCGACTCGACGCAGTACTCGGCCGGGGAACTGCGCGCGATCGTCGAGGAAGCCGAGGCGGCCAACCGGTACGTCGCCGCACACGCGTACACCGCCCGTGCCGTGAACCGGGCCCTGGAACTGGGTGTCCGGTCCATCGAGCACGGCAACCTCCTGGACGACCGCAGTGTCGAGCTCTTCCTCGAGCACGACGCCTTCCTCGTCCCGACCCTCGTGACGTACTGGGCCCTGAAGGAGGAAGGCCGTGAGCACGGGCTCCCGGAAGCCAGCTGGCGCAAGGTCGACGAGGTCCTCGGCGCCGGCCTGGCGGCCTTGGAGAGGGCGTCCCGCGGCGGCGTCAAACTGGTCTACGGCACAGACCTCCTCGGCGGCATGCACCGCCACCAGAACCACGAGTTCCGCCTGCGCGCCGAAGTCCAGACCCCGCTGGAAATCCTTCGCTCGGCCACGTCGACGGCGGCGGAGCTGCTGAACCTCACCGGCGAGATCGGGACCCTCGCCGTGGGCGCGCACGCGGACCTCCTGGTCGTCGACGGCGACCCCCTGTCCGACATCGGGGTGCTGGCCGAGCCGGAGAAGTTCCGCCACGTCATCCAGGGCGGCGCGGTGGTGTCCGGCTGAGCTACCAGTTCCGCACCGCGGGCGCGTACCCCGCCGGCTTGTCGCCGATCTTCAGCCCGGGACTGACGATCCAGTTCTGGTACTCCGGGGTGAACATCCGGTAGACCGACGCCGGCGGGACCGCGCTCGCCTCGTCGAGCAGGCTGCGCAGCTCGGCCGGGATCTCGAAGTCCAGCGCCGCCATGCTCGTGCCGAGCTGGCCGGCGCTGCTCGCGCCGACGATCGCCGCCGCGATGCCCGGCTGGGTGGCCACCCAGTTGATCGCCACCTGGGCCATCGTCACCCCCAGCTCGGCGGCGATCTTCCCGAGCGGTTCCAGCACCTGCGGGGTGCGGTCCGTCCCCGAAGGACCGTCGCTGAGCCGTCCGGTGCCGCCGTCGCGGTACTTGCCGGTGAGGACGCCGCCGGCCAGCGGGCTCCACGCCGTGACCCCGAGGCCGAGGTGCTGGGCCATCGGGACGTGCTCGGTCTCGATCTGCCGCTCGACCAGCGAATACGGCAGCTGCAGGTTGATCATCGGCGCCAGCGAGTGCGCCTCGGTCAGCGACTGCGCCCGTGCCGCGTACCAGCTCGGGACGTCGGACAGGCCGGGGTAGCGGATCTTGCCCGCGCGGACGAGGTCGTCGAGCGTGCGCACCACCTCCTCGACCGGGGTGATCCGGTCCCACGTGTGCAGCAGGAAGACGTCGACGTAGTCGGTGCCCAGCCGGCGCAGCGACGCCTCGAGGGCGCGGATCAGGTGCTTGCGGCCGTTGCCGCCGGCGTTGGGGTCGGCCGGGTCGACGCTGTTGGTGAACTTGGTGGTCAGCACGACCCGGTCGCGGGAGTTCGTTTCGGCGATGAGCCTGCCGAGGATCGTCTCGCTCTCGCCCGCGGTGTAGAAGTCCGCCGTGTCGACGAAGTTGCCGCCCTCGTCGAGGTACTTGCGGAAGACCGGACGGGCTTCGTCCTCGGTTTTGCCGTAGGCGGCGTGGAAACCGCCGGTGCCGAAGTTCATCGTGCCGAGGGCGAGCCGGCTGACGCGCAGTCCGGACCGCCCGAGGAGGTAGTACTGATCGAGTGCCATGACCTCAGCGTGCCGAGCCGTTTTTGGACCCGCAAGTCCAGTCCGCGAGCGCCGGGGGAGGGCGCTCGCGGACCGGAGCTCAGCGGCAGCGGTAGCTCGACGCCGTGGCCGGGTCCCCGCCGGTGTAGCGGGAAACCCGCGGGAGCGGGCACAGGTCGCGGGTCTTGCCGTCCGCGGACGCCGCCGTCAGCGTGGCCGGCGCCTTCCCGTGCTCGACCCAGTCGACCAGCTGCCCGAGCGCGTTCGTCGGCTCCGGGCCGCCACCGCCGAAGCAGTGCTCGACACCCGGCGCGAGGAACAGCCGGTAGAAGTCGTTGACCCGCTGCGGGCCACCCATCGTCCGTTCCACCTCGGCGCGGTAGGACAGCGTGCCGCCCGGCGGGATGAGCTGGTCGTTGGCGCCGACGAACGTGATCAGCTTGCCGCCGGCGCGGCGGAACGCCGAGAGGTCGGGGTCGGACGTGCCGATGACGTCGTCGTACTCGCGCACCGACTGGCGGAACAGGGCCGCGAACTGCGCGTACGTCAGCTTCGAGGTGTCGAAATCGGCCTGCTTCTCCAGGAACGACTGCACCCACTTGACGGCCACCGGGAAGCCCGGCGCGGTCAGCGTGCCGTCGGGACCCGGCTGGGTGCCGGCGAGCCAGGTGAAGTCCGCGCCCTTCGGCAGCCCGGCCCACAGCCGGTGGCCGCGCTCGTCGGTCGGGCCCGCCCAGATCTTGCGCACGACCTCGGCGTCCGCGGCCGTGACGGTGACCTCGTGGCCGTCGCAGACCACCTTCGTCCCGACGAGGCGACGCGGGTCGTAGCCGCACTCGTCCGGCCGGTCGACGATGCCGTTGGTCACGCCGTCCTTCGCGTCGCACGCCTGGACGGCGGCCGTGCGGAACGCGGAAAGCACGCAGGGGCTCGGGAAGTCGTGGCTCTGGTTCATGACGACCTGCGGCCAGAGGGTGGCGACCGCGAACCGCGTCCAGTCGACGGCGGGGGCGTTGGCCAGGATGCCGTCGAAGTCCTTCGGATAGTCCTGGGCCTCGGAGTAGCCCTGGCGGCCGCCGGTCGAACAGCCGGTCCAGTACGCGTACGAGATCGGGCGCTGGTAGTACCGCTGCGTGACGGCCTTGCCGATGACGGCCTCTTCGTGCACCGATCGGGTGGCGAAGTTGGTCAGGAGCGTCTGGTCGACCCGGCCGCCTTTCAGCGCCCAGGACGTGTCGAGGCCGTCCAGGGACACACCCGCGTCGGTGGTGACGGCGGCGTAGCCGGCCTGGGCCGCCTGGGGGAGCGCGTCGAAGTTGCCGGCGGCGTAGGCACTGCCGCCGAGGGCTTGGAGCCGGCCGTTCCACCCGGTGTCCGGCAGGGCCACGGCGACCTTGACGTGGTCGGCGCCGGTGTGGGTGAGCGTGACGGTGATCAGGCAGTACGACGCCTGGGGCGTGGCCTGCACCGACTCGATCCCGGCGCCCGGCGGGGCGGGCACCGCGACGGCGGCGCAGGGGGCGGGGGTTGCTGCCGAGGCGGCCGGCTGCGTGACGGTGGTCAGCAGGAGCGGCACGGCGGCGGCGAGAAGGAGGCGTTTCATCGGTCTCTCCGGTCGCTGGTCATTACGGGGGAACGCTAGGTGCGGGCGGGAAGGCCCGGCGCCCGTCGGATGACGCTGCCGCTGTACGTCACTCGGCCGTGAGCTGCGGAAACAGTGTTGGGTAAGGTCGTTTCCATGGCGCTGACCGGGCGGGACACCGAGCTGAAGGAGCTGGGCGAGCTCGTCGACGGCCCGGAGGACCGCAGCGGCGTCCTGATCCGCGGCGAGGCGGGCATCGGGAAGTCGGCGCTGGTGGCTTCGACGGCCGCGGCGGCCTCGGTGGCGGGGTTGCGGGTGCTGCGGACGACCGGGGCCGAGGCCGAGCGGAACCTGGCGTACGCCGGGCTGCACCAGCTGCTGCACCCGGTCCGGGCCGGGGTGGCGGAGCTGCCGGCGCCGCAGCGGGACGCCCTGCAGACGGCGCTGGGGCTGGCTTCGGGAGCGAAGCCGAGCGCGTACCTGGTCGGGCTGGCGGTGCTGACGCTCCTGGCCGAGGAGGCGGCGGCCAAGCCGTTGCTGCTGGTGGCGGAGGACGTGCACTGGCTGGACCGGGCCAGCGCGGACGTCCTGGCGTTCGTGGCGCGGCGGATCGAGACCGAGCCGATCGTCCTGGTGGCGACCCTGCGGGACGGCGCCGAGTCCCCGCTGCTGTCGGCGGGGCTGACGTCGATGGTGCTGGAGAGGTTGCCGGCGGACGCGGCGGCGGAGGTGCTGGATTCGGTGGCGCCGCGGTTGGCGCCGGCCGTCCGGACGCGGTTGCTGGCCGAAGCGGCGGGGTTGCCGTTGGCGTTGACGGAGCTGCCCGCGGCGGTGGCGTCGCTGGACGGCGTGGACCCGGTGCTGCCCCTGACCGAACGGCTCGAGCGGACGTTCACGGCCCGGGTGGCGGCGCTGCCCGAGGCGACCCGGACGGCCCTGCTGGTGGCGGCACTGAACGAGACGACATCGTTGGCGGAGACCCTGGCGGCGACGGACGCCCTGCTCGGGACGGGTACCACCGCGGCCGCCGATCCCGCGATCCTCGCCCCCGCCGTCGAAGCGCGGCTGATCGACCTGTCCGCCGGGGCCGTCACCTTCCGGCACCCCCTCATGCGGTCCGCCATCCCGGCCTCGGCCACCCCGCTCGATCGCCGGAACGCCCACCTCGCCCTCGTCGAAGCCCTTCGCGACCAGCCCGATCGGCGTGCCTGGCACCAAGCCGCCGCCACCGCCGGGCCGGACGAGACCGTGGCCGGCGAACTCGAACGCACCGCCGAGCGCGCCCGCTTCCGCGGTGGTGCCGCGGCCGCCATCGCCGCCCTCGAACAGGCCGCCCGGCTCAGTCCCGACGCCGGGGACAGGACCGACCGGCTGCTGCTGGCCGCCGAACTGGCCGTCGAGTCCGGGCGGCGGGAGACCGCCGAACGCCTGGTCCACGCGGCCAACCCGGCCGATCCCCGGCGCCGGGCCACCGCCGGCCGGTTGCTCAGCGAGTTCGAAGACGGCGTCCGCGAAGACCCCGCCCGCGTCGCCGAACTCGCCCGGACCGCCGCGTCCGTCGCCGAAGACGGCCACCACGACGCCGCCATGCGGATCCTCTGGAGCGCCGCCATGCGCTGCTTCTGGACCGAACCCGGTCCGGAGGCGCGGAAGGCCCTCCTGGACGTCGCCGATCGGCTGCCGATCCCGGACGGCGACCCGCGGATCGTCGCCGTCTCCGCCTATGTCGCTCCCTTCGAACGCGGCAAGGCCGTCCTTGGGCACCTCCGGGAGCTGGTCGCCAGGACCGGCGCCGATCCCGAAGTCGACCGGTACCTCGGCAGCGCCGCACTGCAGGTGGGTGCCTTCGACCTCGCCGCCCGGTTCTCCGCCGCCGCGGCGCCCGGGCTGCGGGCGCAAGGGCGGCTCGGGCTGCTGCCGCGCGCGCTGGCCGTCCAGGCGTGGAGCCGGGTCCGGCTCGGCGACCTGGCCGGCGCCGTGCCCGCCGCGGCGGAAGCGGTTCGGTTCGCGCGCGAGACCGGCCAGCCGTTCATGGCCGGGCTCGCCACCGCGGTCCAGGCCGAGATCGCCGCCCTGCGCGGCGAGCACAAGCAAGCGAAGACCCTCGCCGACGAGGCCGAACGCGCCGGGCTCGCGGCCGGTGCCCGGCCGGTGCTGGCCACCGTGCAGCTCACGCGCGGCCTGGCCGGCTTGAGCGAAGGCCGGTTCGAGGACGCCTTCGCCGACCTGCGCCGGCTGCTCGACCCGGCCGACCCCGCCTACCAGCTGGCGTTGCGCACCTACTGCGTCGCGGAACTCACCGAAGCCGCGGTGCGGGCGGGGCGGACCGCCGAGCTGCGGGAGGTCGTGACCGGACTCGAGTGCCTGGACACGCCGTCACCCGCGTTGCACATCGGCCTCCGGTACGCCCGGGCCGTGCTCGACCCGAGCGACGAGCTGTTCGCCGAGGCCCTCGACTCGGCCGGCTGGCCCGCCGAACGCGGCCGCGTCCACCTGGCGTACGGGGAGTGGCTGCGGCGGCAGCGGCGGGTCGTCGAATCGCGGACCCACCTGCGCACCGCCCGCAAGACGTTCGACGCGCTCGGCATGGCGGCCTGGGCCGACCGGGCCCGGCGCGAGCTGCGCAGCGCGGGCGAGTCGAGCCCCAACCGCGGGCCGGACGCCCGGGACAAGCTGACCCCGCACGAGCTGAGCATCGCGCAGCTGGCCGCCGAGGGCCTGACGAACCGGGAGATCGGGCAGCGGCTGTACCTTTCGCACCGGACCGTCGGCACCCACCTGCACCGGATCTTCCCCAAGCTGGGCGTCAGCTCGCGGGCCGATCTCGCCGGGATGCTGAAGACCCTCGAAGGGTGACGTACACCGGCTGCGTCACCTGACGGGCGCGAAGGTCACCAAACGACTCCTAACGTCGTGAAAGTCCCACGGTCTTTCGCACAGGAGCAGCAGATGATCAGCAGGAGAAGGTTCGGGCAGGCGTTCGCGGCCGGGCTCGCGGCGACGTCCTTGGCGGCCTGCTCGCCGGGCACCCCCGCGGCCGCTCCCGCGCCCGCCCCCGACCTGCGGGCCGGGTCCGGGGAACACACCTCGCTCGGGCCGGTCAAGCAGGCCGACGCCGGCCTGGTCACGATGGCCTACCACGAGTTCGGCCCGGCC
>NZ_JBSFNC010000215.1:0-12061 GCF_053586895.1 Amycolatopsis sp. NPDC003731
AGCCGCGGAGCTCGACGGCGCCGGGGCCTGGCAGCGGTTCCGGCACGTCACCTGGCCGCTGCTGCGGCCGGTCACCGGGATCGTGCTCATGCTCGGGCTGGTCTACACGATCAAGGTGTTCGACGTGATCATGGTCGTCACCGGCGGCGGGCCGGCCAACGCGACGCAGACGCTGACCACGTGGTCGTACCGGCTGTCGTTCCAGGACTTCGCCTTCGGACAGGGCGCGGCGGTCGGCAACGTCCTCATCGTGGTGGCGACCGTCTTCGGGCTGTTGTACCTGCGCTCGGCCAAGGCGACCCTGGCGGAGGCGGCATGAAGACGGCGAACTGGCCGCGGACCGTGCTCGGTGTGCTGATCGTCGCGGTCCTGCTGTTCCCGCTCTACTGGATGATCAACGCCTCCCTGCAGCCCAGCGGCGCCCTGCTGCGCCCCGACCCGGCGTTCTTCCCCGTCGGCGGCACCCTGGACGGCTACCGCAAGGCCGTCTCGACGCAGGGCCCCAACCTGCTCTCCAGCGTCGTCGTCGCACTCGGCACGGTGGTCGTGTCGCTGCTGGTGGCGGCACCGGCGTCGTACGCGCTGGCCCAGCTGAAGGTGCGCGGCGGCCCGGCGCTGGTGTTCGTGCTGCTCATCGTGCAGATGATCCCGGGCATCGTGATGGCCAACGCGCTCTACACCGTGTTCAGCAACCTCGGCCTGATCGACAACTACCTCGGGCTCGTCCTCGCCGACTCCACCGCGACCATCCCGTTCGCCATCCTCCTGCTGCGGGCGTTCATGATCTCCGTGCCGAAGGAGCTCACCGAAGCGTCCCGGGTGGACGGTGCCGGGTACTGGCGCACGTTCTTCTCGATCATCCTACCGGTCAGCCGCAACTCCCTCGTCACCGCCGGGTTGTTCTCGTTCCTGTTCGCCTGGGCGGACTTCCTGTTCGCGGTCACGTTGACCACCGGGCAGTCGTTCGAGCCCATCACCGTGGGCATCTACCGGTTCGTCGGCAACCAGTCCGCCGACTGGAACGGGATCATGGCCACCGCCGTCCTCGCCGCGATCCCCGCGGCGGTCCTGCTGGTCGTCGCCCAGCGCTACGTCGTCGCCGGGCTGACCAGCGGCGCCGTCAAAGATTGACCTCTTCCAAGGAGACCCGCGTGATCACCACGACCGAAGACGGCCGCTCGCTCGAAGTCAGGGTGCGGCACGAGGTGCTGCGCATCGAGCCGTGGGGCGAGGGCAGCCTGCGCGTACGGGCCGGACGGCACCGCATCATCGAAGACGCCCCGGGCGCGCTGCTGCCCGCCAAGCCCTCGGCGGCGACCGCATCCGCCGAGGGACGCACCGGCCGGGTCGTCAACGGCCCGCTCACCGCGATCGTCGAGATCGCCGACACCGACACCGGGATCGACGCGCAGCTCAAGTTCGTCCGCACGGACACCGGCGAGGAGCTGCTGTCCGAGCAGCGCGCGCACTTCTGGTGGCCCGGCGCGCGGCTGTTCATGCCCTCGCGCAACGGCTACGGCCGGCTCGAACAGCGGTTCAGCGCCTACGAGGGCGAGCGGCTGTTCGGCCTCGGGCAGCACACGCACGGCCGGCTCGACCAGAAGGGCCTCGTGCTCGACCTGGTGCAGCGCAACGCCGAGGTGTCGGTACCGTTCCTGCTGTCCAGCCGCGGCTACGGGTTCCTCTGGAACAGCCCCGCCGTCGGCCGGGTCGAGCTGGCGGAGAACGGCACCCGCTGGGTCGCCGACGACGCGCGTCAGCTCGACTACTGGATCACCACCGGCGACGGCCCGCGCCAGATCCTGAGCCACTACGCCGACGCGACCGGGCACGCGCCCATGCTGCCCGAGTGGGCGGCCGGGTTCTGGCAGTCGAAACTGCGCTATCGCACGCAGGAGGAGCTCCTGTCCGTCGCGCGGGAGTACCACGCGCGAGGGCTGCCGCTGTCGGTGATCGTGGCGGACTTCTTCCACTGGACGCACCTCGGCGACTGGAAGTTCGACACCGCGGAGTGGCCGGACCCGGCCGGGCTGGTGCGCGAGCTGGCGGACCTCGGCGTCAAGCTGATGGTCTCGGTGTGGCCGTCGGTCAGCCCGCTCTCGGAGAACTACCGGGAGCTGCACGAGCAGGGCCTGCTGGTGGCCGCCGAGAGCGGCGTCCCGGCGCACGCGCCCTGGAAGGACAAGGGGTTCGGCGTCGAGATGCCGGTGGCGTTCTACGACGCGACCAACCCGGAGGCGCGGCGGTTCGTCTGGGGCAAGGTCAAGGAGAACTACTACGACCTGGGCGTGCGCGCGTGGTGGCTGGACGGCGACGAGCCGGAGATCCAGCCCGGTCACCCGCACAACCTGGGCTTCCACGCCGGCCCGGGCGCGGAGGTGTTCAACCTCTACCCGCAGGCGAACGCCCAGACGTTCCACGACGGCATCCGCGCCGAAGGCGACGACGAAGTGGTGCTGCTGTCCCGGTCGGCGTGGGCGGGCAGCCAGCGGTTCGGGGCGGCGCTCTGGTCGGGTGACATCGGAGCGACCTGGGCGTCGCTGCGGACGCAGGTCCGGGCGGGGCTGAACGTGGCGCTCGCGGGAATCCCCTGGTGGACGACGGACATCGGCGGCTTCCACGGCGGCGACCCCGACTCGCCGGAGTACCGCGAGCTGATGGTGCGCTGGTTCCAATACGGCGTGTTCTGCCCGCTGTTCCGCCTGCACGGCTACCGCGACCCGCGCCCGGCGTTCGGGCCGAAGATGACCGGCGGTCCCAACGAGGTCTGGTCGTTCGGTGAACCGGCGTACGAGTCGATCACGGCGTCGCTGCGCCTGCGGGAGCGGCTGCGGCCGTACCTGATGGAGCAGATGCGGGTGGCCCACGAGCAGGGCATCCCCCCGATGCGGCCGGTGTTCGTCGACTTCCCGGCGGACAGCGCCGCCTGGGACGTCGACGACCAGTTCCTCCTCGGCCCGGACGTGCTGGTGACCCCGGTTCTCGAGCCGGGCGTCACCTCGCGGCGGGTGTACCTGCCTGCCGGAGCGACCTGGACGGACGCGGTGACCGGCACCCGCCACGACGGTGGCGAATGGGTCGAGGCGCCGGCCCCGGCGGACCGGATCCCGGTGTTCCTCCGCGACGGGGCGGACCTGCCGATCCGGGAGTAGTCACCGCTCCCGCAGCTCGACCCACGGCTGCGGCTCGGGCTCGCCCGGCTCCCAGCCCGGCGGCCAGACCCGGACGACGTCGGCGTCGATCCGGACGTGGGCTCCGGTGAAGTCGTATTCGGCGGATGTCGCGCCCGTGAAGTCGACGGGACCGGCGAAGGACGTCTCCACGAAGCTCGCCCTGCGGACTTCGCAGCCGCGCAGGTCCACCGCGTGGAGCACCAGGTAGTCGAGGTCGAGGTCCATCCCGGGCCAGAACCGCGGGGACTCGCGCCGCAGGTGGGGCCGCAGGAGCTGCCACAATTCGGCCTGCCACGCGACCGGGTCCGGCCAGTCGTCGTCGAACCGGGCGGCGATGGCGTGGACGCACTCCTGGCGCCGCTCGGGGTCGCCGTCGGCCTGCTCGGCGAAGGAGGCCAGCTCGGCCAGCCGGACGGTGTGCTCGTCGGCCAGCAGCCGGGCGGCGACCTCGTCGGGGACCGGCTCCGGCGGCGCCGACGGGGTCAGCACCTCGGCGGGCCGGTCCCGGCGCAGGAGCAGCCACGCCGTCACCGAGCCGGAGGCGGCGCCGATCACGGCCAGGACCGCGAACGGCGTGACGGTGGACATACCCGGAATTCTCCCGGTCGCCGCCAGCGAATTAAAGTGGACCTGTGAGTCCAAGGCTGACCCCGAAGGGTGCGGCGACCAGGCAGCGGATCGTCGAGGGCGCCGCGGCGGAGATCCGCGAGCGCGGTGTCGCCGTCACGACGCTGGACGACGTCCGGGCGCGGACGGGGACGAGCAAGAGCCAGCTGTTCCACTACTTCCCGGACGGCAAGGAAGAGCTCCTGCTGGCGGTGGCCCGCTTCGAAGCGGACCAGGTCCTGGCGGTCCAGCAGCCGCAGCTGGGCCGGCTGACGTCGTGGGCGGGCTGGCAGCGCTGGCGGGACACGGTCGTCTCGCACTACGACAGCCGCGGGCAGCACTGCCCGCTCAACGTGCTGATCTCCCAGCTCGGCCGCGCGACCCCGGGCGCGCAGGCCGTGGTCACCGAACTGCTGCGGCGCTGGCAGGACGAGCTCGAGGCGGGCATCCGCCACCTGCAGCGGGCCGGCGAGGTCGGCGCGGACCTGGACGTTCCACGCGCGGCGGCCGCCCTGCTGGCGGGCATCCAGGGCGGGGTCGTGGTGATGCTGTCGACCGGACGCATCGACCACCTCGAAGCGGCGCTCGACGTCGGCATCGGGAACCTGCGGGCGAGCGGGAACCGGTGAGCCCGGTTCCCGCTCCCGGAAGTCAGGCGGACTTGATCGCGGAGATCTCGAACTCCAACGTGACCTTGTCGCTCACCAGCACGCCACCGGTCTCCAGCGCGGCGTTCCAGGTGATGCCGTAGTCCTTGCGGCTGATCGAGGTGGAGCCCTCGAAGCCGATCCGGTCGTTGCCGAACGGGTCCTTCGCCGAGCCCTCGAACTCGAACGGGATGGTGACCGAACGGGTGACGTCCTTGATGGTCAGGTCGCCGGTGACGTCGAAGCTGGTCTCGCCGGTCTGCTTGATCTCCGTCGAGGTGAAGGTGATCTGCGGGTACTCGTCCATCGACAGGAAGTCGTTGCTCTTCAGGTGCCCGTCGCGGTCGGCGTTGCGGGTGTCGATGCTGTGGGCCTGGATGGTCACCTGGACGCTCGACTTCTCCGGCGCGTCGCCGTCGATGGTCGCGGCGCCGGTGAACTCGTTGAAGCTGCCGCGCACCTTGGTCACCATCGCGTGCCGGGCGACGAACCCGATCCGCGAGTGGGCGGCGTCGAGGGTGTATTCGCCGGTCAGCTGGGGGTAGGTGGTCGCGCTGGTCATCGCTGTTCTTCTCTCCTCGTGGTGGCGCCCCCAGGTGATTGAGGGTTCAACGACACTGTACTCACTTTGGCTGGTTGCGCAAGCAAGCTTTCGGTAGTGTTGCCCGCATGGGTGAACTGTCCGCTCTCGACCTCGACGAAGCCGCCTTCTGGCGGCCGCTGATGCGCATCATGACGGCGCTTCCGCGCGCGCTCGAGGACCAGTTCCTGCCCGAAACGGGCCTGGCGATCACCGACTACGGCGTGCTGGTCGCGCTGTCCGAAGCGCCGGACCACCTGCTCCGCATCTCCGGCCTGGCCGCCACCACCGGGCTGTCGCTGAGCCGGATCAGCCGGGTCGTCGACGACCTGACCCGCCGCGGCCTGGTCGAGAAGCGCCGCTGCGCCGAGGACGGCCGCGCGTCCAACGCCGTGCTGACCGAGGCCGGATTGGCCAGACTGGAGGCGGCCTACCCGAGCCACCTCGCCCGCGTGCGGGCCGCGGTGTTCGACCACCTGAGCGCCGAGGACATCCGCACGGCCGGGCCGGTGCTGGCCCGGCTGGCCACGGCACTGGACACCGCTCCCCCGACCGACGACTGCTGAGGACGCCGATGAGCGACAAGGGCGAGTACAAGCGCGACCAGAACTACCTCCCGGACCGCATCACGGCCGACGGCCGCGACGGCTGGCCGGTCGAGCCGGGCCGCTACCGGCTGGTGGTGGCGCGGGCCTGCCCGTGGGCGAACCGCGCGGTGATCGTCCGGCGGCTGCTCGGCCTCGAGCCGGTCCTGTCGATGGGCATCGCGGGCCCGGTCCACGACGAGCGCAGCTGGAGCTTCGACCTGGATCCCGGGGGCCGCGACCCGGTCCTCGGCATCGAGCGCCTGCAGGAGGCGTTCTTCAAGCGCGACCCGGACTACCCGCGCGGCATCACGGTGCCGGCGTTCGTCGACATCCCGAGCGGCCAGGTCGTCACCAACGACTTCGCGCAGATGACGCTGGACATGTCGACGGAGTGGACGGCGTACCACCGCGACGGCGCGCCGGAGCTGTACCCGGAGAAGCTGCGCGACGAGATCGACGACGTGGCGCAGAAGGTGTTCACCGACGTCAACAACGCGGTGTACCAGTGCGGCTTCGCCCGGTCCCAGGAGGCGTACGACCACTCGTACCGGAAGCTGTTCGCCCGGCTCGACTGGTTGTCGGACCGGCTGGCGAACCAGCGGTACCTGGTGGGCGACACGATCACCGAGGCCGACGTCCGGCTGTTCACCACGCTGGTGCGGTTCGACGCGGTGTACCACGGGCACTTCAAGTGCAACCGGCAGAAGCTGACCGAGCTGCCGGTGCTGTGGGCGTACACGCGCGACCTGTTCCAGACGCCGGGTTTCGGCGACACGATCGACTTCGCCCAGATCAAGGAGCACTACTACGTGGTGCACAAGAACGTGAACCCGACGGGGATCGTCCCGCTCGGCCCGGACAGCTCCGGCTGGCTCACCCCGCACGGCCGCGAGGAGCTCGGGGGCCGCCCGTTCGGCGACGGGACCCCGCCGGGCCCGCCGCCGGAGTCCGAGAGGGTGCCCGCGCTCTGAGATGTTGGCTACGGTGATCGCCATGGACCGCCTGCGCGATCGCCGGGTCCTGGTCACCGGCGCCTGCCGGGCCTCCTGGCGTCTCACACGCACGAGACGTCGCTGGAGCTGTGGAACCGGGTGCTGGCGGTGAACCTGACGGGCACGTTCCTGGTGACGCGCGCGGCCCTGCTGCGGTCCCCGGCGGGCGTGGTGGTCAACTTCAGTTCGACGTCGGCCTCGTTCGCCCACCCGTACATGGCGGCGTACAGCGCGCGCCTGCGCGCGGTCAGCATCGCGCCGGGGAGCGTGAAGAGCGGCATCACGGACTCGGCGGCGAGCCGGCTGCCGCCGAACGTGGACTTTTCGCTGTTCGGCCGGTTGCTCCCGCTGCTGCCGACGGACCACACGCCGGAGGTGGGCAACGCGGTGGCGGGCCCGGAGACAGTGGCGGCGTGGTGGCGATGCTGGCCTCCGAGGACGGCAAGTTCATCACGGGCACGGAGATCCGCATCGACGGCGGCACCCACACCTGATCGATATCCGTCCTTGACCTCCGACCTGAAACCTTTCGCCGTTCGCGCACGACTCAGTCCGGAAGGCGCAAGGGACAGGAGACGGCGTGGGTGTAGAGGCGTTCGGCATCGAGAAGGAGTTTCTCAAGGACTTGCTGACGCAGGTCGACCGCGGAGAGACGCAGCTGCCGGAGTTCCAGCGCGGATGGGTGTGGCCGGACCGCAACATCGCGAGCCTGATCGCCTCGATTTCACTCGGCTACCCGGCCGGCACCGTGATGATGCTGCGGCAAGGTGGGGAAACGCGCTTCAAGACGAGAGCCGTCGAAGGCGCCCAGCCATCGTCGCGGACGGCGCCTGACCGCCTGATCCTCGACGGTCAGCAGCGCCTGACGTCGCTCTACCAGTCGATCCACCGCAAGGCTCCGGTCGAGACGCAGGACGTCCGGGGGAAGGACGTCAAAGGCTGGTTCTACCTCGACATGGAGCGGGCTGTGCTCGACGACGGTGACCGCGAGGACGCCATCGTGTTCGTGCCGGAGACGAAGGTCCGCCTCGACTTCCGCGGCCGCCCGGTCCTCGACCTGTCGACGTCCGAAAAGGAATTCGCGGCGAGAATGTTCCCCTGCACCTCGTTGTTCGACTCGATGCCGTGGATGATGGGTTTCTTCCAGTTCGATCCCGCGCGGCAGAACGAGAACCTCAAGCTGTGGGGCAGCTTCCACGACGCCGTGGTCCAGCGCTTCATCCAGTACCAGCTGCCCGTCATCGAACTGGGCCGGAGCACGCCGCGGCAGGCCGTCTGCCAGGTCTTCGAGAAGGTCAACACCGGCGGCGTCACACTTACGGTCTTCGAGCTGCTCACCGCCACGTTCGCCGCCGACGACTTCGACCTGCGCCAGGACTGGGACGATCGCCGGAAGTCCTGGACCACGGGAAAGTACGACATCCTGGCCAACGTCGCCAACACCGACTTTCTGCAGGCGGTGGCCTTGCTGGCGACCATCGAGCGGCGGCAGGCCGCCATCGAAGCCGGCCGCGACGAAGCCAGTGCTCCGAGGATCGGCTGCCGCCGGGCGGACATGCTCAACCTGACCCTGCCGGAATACCTGAAGTGGGCTCCGGATGTTACGGAGGGCCTCAAGGCCGCGGCGCAATTCCTCCACGCCCAGCACATCTTCGACACCCGCTTCCTCCCCTACGGCAGCCAGCTCATCCCGATGGCCGCCGTCTTCGCGCTCTTGCGGAAGCAAGCCGATACGGTCGGTGCCCGTCAGAAGATCTCCCGCTGGTACTGGTGCGGAGTCTTCGGCGAGCTCTACGGCGGAACCACGGAAACCCGGTTCGCCCGAGACGTCCCCGATCTCGTCGACTGGGTTCGCGGTGCCGAGACAGAGCCCAGGACGGTGCAGGAAGCCCAGTTCGTCTCGGGCCGATTGTGGTCTTTGCGGACTCGTGGGTCCGCTGCCTACAAAGGCATCTACGCCCTGCTGCTGCGTGAAAGCCCCCTGGACTGGTGCACCGGGTCGGACATGTCGGACGAGAACTACTTCGACAACGCAGTGGACATCCACCACATCTTCCCGAAGGTCTGGTGCGAAAAGGCGGGCATCGACGCCAATCGCTACAACTCCATCGTCAACAAGACTCCGCTGACGGCGCGTACCAACCGGATCATCGGTGGCCGGCCGCCGTCCGTCTACCTCCGCGGGCTGGCGAAGAACGCCGAAACGACGCCCGAGACCATTGACCGGAACGTGCGGTCCCACCAGGTCTCGGCGGCCGACCTGCGGAATGACGACTTCGAGACGGTGGTGAGTCAGCGCGAACGCGCCCTGCTGTCCCTGATCAGCCGGGTCATGGGCAAGGAGGTGCAGACCGACTCACCGGTCGACAACGAGCTGAGAGGCGTGTTCAGCGGCGGTCTCTGACACCTGCGCGGAGAGGACATCACCTGTCCTATATCCGCGAGATCGTCGCCCCCATGGATCCCTTCCACATCGACATCCCCCAGTCGGACCTCGACGAGCTCCGCCACCGCCTGGCCCGGACCCGCTGGCCCGGCGAGCTCCCCGACGCCGGCTGGGACTACGGCGTCAGCCAGGCCTACCTCGCCGACCTCGTCGGCTACTGGCAGCACGGCTTCGACTGGCGGGCCCAGGAAGCAAGCCTGAACCGGTACCCCCAGTTCACCACCACCATCGACGGCCAGAACGTCCACTTCGTCCACGCCCGCTCCCCCGAGCCAGACGCGACTCCCCTGATCATCACCCACGGCTGGCCCAGCACCATCGCCGACTTCCGGGACATCCTCGGCCCCCTCACCGACCCGAGAGCCCATGGCGGTGACCCCAAGGACGCCTTCCACGTCGTCGCACCATCGGTGCCCGGGTTCGCCTTCTCCGGACCCACCACCGAACGTGGCTGGAACACCCACCGCGTCGCGAAAGCCTGGGCCGAGCTGATGCGCCGGCTCGGCTACGAACGCTACGGCGCCCATGGTGGCGACTTCGGCAGCATCGTCTCCCCCGAACTCGGCCGGGTCGCCCCTGATGCCCTGCTGGGCGTGCACCTCAACGCCGTCGCCAATGCCGGGGTGCCGACCGCTCCCGGGGACCTCGACCGATTGTCCGAAGAGGACCGGAAGCAGGCGCGGGAGAACGAAGCCTGGTGGTACCCCCACTCCGGCTACGCCACCCAGATGGCCACCCGGCCGCAGACCCTCGCCTACGCCCTCAACGACTCCCCCGCCGGGCAGCTCGCCTGGAACCTCGAGTGGTTCGTCGACTGGGATCCCACCGCCACGGACCAGACCCCGGTGAGCCGGGACGCGATCCTGACGAACGTGACGATCTTCTGGCTCACCGGCACCGCCGGCTCGGCCGCGCGCCTCTACCTCGAGGCCGGCCAGGACGGCTGGGGCGAACGTCCCGCGTCCTCCGGGGTCCCGACCGCGGTGGTGAACTTCCGCGGCGACCACGCGATCCGCGGCCTGGCCGCACTGTCCAACACGGTCACGCGCTGGACCGAGTACGACACCGGCGGGCACTTCGCGTCACTGCAAGCCCCCGAAACACTCGTCACCGACATCCGCGAGTTCTTCCGCGGCCTCTAGGCCCGGCGGCGGCGCTTGGCCACAGCGCCGTCGAGCAGCGGACGCAGCTCCTCGACCACCGTCTCGAGGGGTGCGACGTCCTGGTGCGCCCGCGCCAGGACGATCGCGCCCTCCAGGGCGCTGAGCATCAGCACCGCCAGGGACGCGCTGCGGGTCGTGGGCACGCCCAGCTGCTCGAGGGTCGCCGCGACCGGGCGCTGCCAGCCCTCGAACGCCTTGCCCACCGCTTCCCGCAGGCTGTCGCTGGTGGCGGCCGTGTCCGCGACCGTCGCCACCAAGGGGCAGCCTGCGTCGAAGCCGGACGTCGTGAACTCGTCGGTCCACTGGGCGGCCATCGCCGCGAAGAGGTTCCCCGGGGTCGGGTCGGCGAGCTTGGCCGCGACGCGAGCCACGCGGCGGGCGGCGTAGTCGCCGGCCCAGGTGACGGCTTCGGCGATCAGCTGGTCCTTACCGCCCGGGAAGTAGTGCTGCAGGGACCCCCGCGGGGCTTCGGCGTGGGCGACCACGTCCCGCATGCCGGTCGCCCCGACACCGTGGATCCGCACCAGCTGCGCGGCGCTGAGCACCATCCGCTCGCGCGGGGTCCTGGCCATCGGCTTCCTCCTTCATGACGTCCGTCATGGTAGCCCAATCCGGCACGACCAGCGCGAAGTCGCGTTCGCCGCGCTCGTACGACGGCACCGGCCGGAACCCCTGCCCCAGCAGCAGCGCCTCAGCGCCGGTGTTCCCGGCCTGCACGGTGGCCCGCACGGTCCAGCCCGGCCAGCGCCCGGACGCCCACAGCCACCGGCTCAGCGCACTGGCGACCCCCTGCCGCTGCCACGCGTCGGCGACGAGGATCCCGATTTCCGCTTCCCCCGGCGTCTCCGAGACGAAGTTGAGCAGCCCGGCCGGAGCGCCGTCGCGGAAGGCCAGCAACGCGACACCGGCGAGCAAAAACCGTTCGTACCGCTCGAAAACATCGGCGGGCCGGGCTGGGCCGCCCATCATGAACCGGCGCCGGAGACTCTCCGGCGAGCAGGCCGCGACCAGCGTGGCGACCTGCGCGCGGTCCGCGACCTCTATGACAGTGGTCATAGTCCCATGAGAGCACACCGGGCCGGAAAACGCCATGACAGGTGTCATAGGCCGCCGCGCCCGGTTCGCCCGGCCGGGACCCGGGTACGTTGCCGTGGCCGCGCTCCCCCACCGCGAAAGGCGTCCTCGATGCAGCTCTACGCCGAACGGCCGATCCGCCGGACCGCCCAGCTCGTCAGCGACCTCCTGGCCGTGCTGCTCGTCGTCATCGCGGTGTGGCTGGGCACGTCGGTGTACGACCAGGTCATGAAGCTGCGGGCACCCGGGGACGGGCTGGTCGACGCCGGCACCGGCCTGCGCGGCACGTTCGACTCCGCGGCGAACTCCGCCGACGGCCTCCCGCTCGTCGGGGACGCCCTGGCCAAGGCCCTGCACGGCGGTTCGGACGTCGGCACGAAGCTCACGGACGCCGGCCACTGGCAGATCGAGGCCGTCGAGAACCTGGCCTGGTGGCTGGCGGCGGTCATCATCGCCCTGCCCGTGCTGACGCTCCTGGTGTCGTGGTTGCCGCTGCGCTGGCACTACACGCGCCGCGCCACCTCGGCCGCGCGGCTGCGGGCCCTCGGCGACGAAGGGCTGGACCTGTTGGCCCTGCGCGCCCTCGCGACGCAGCCCCTGCACCGCCTGGCTTCGGTGGGCGAGCCGGCCACCGGCTGGCGGGAGCGGGACCGGGACGTCATCGCGAAGCTGGCCGGGCACGAACTGGCGCGCCACGGTCTCGCTCCCTGAGCCGGAGGTCTTCCCGCCGGCGGCTCAGGACACCACCCGTCTCCGCCGAAGCCCGCACCGACGAACGCCGGTTCCGCGTCTA
>NZ_JBSFNC010000216.1:0-11961 GCF_053586895.1 Amycolatopsis sp. NPDC003731
AGCGGATCACCAGGACCTCGCCCGGCTGGATCTCCTTCTTCAGGATCGCCGACACCGCTTCCTCCTGGCTCTCCAGGACCCGCCCTGGATGAGACCCGCGAGCAGCGCCGCCTCGGACGCGTTGAGGTCCTTGACGTCCTTGTTGAAGTAGGCCTTCGCGGCCGCCTGGATCCCGTTCGCCGAGCGTCCGAAGTAGATGATGTTCAGGTAGCCCGTGATGATCTCTTCCTTGGACTCCTGGTTGTTCATCTTGAACGACTTGGCCAGCTCGGTCCACTTGCGGGTGAGCGTCGGCGCGTCGTTCTCCGTGGCCTTCTTGATGTACTGCTGGGAGATGGTCGAACCACCGCCCTGGCCACCGGTCGCCTGGTTGAAGACCGCGCGCAGGATGCCGGTGAAGTCGAAGCCCGAGTTGGTCTCGAACGTCGCGTCCTCGGCCGAGTACACGGCGTGCTTGACGACGTCGGGGATCTCGCCCGGCTTGACCAGCTGCCGGTCACCGCCCTTGGGCAGGGACTTGCCCATCACCGTCTTGCCGTCGTTGTAGTAGTACGTCACCGGCTGGCTCTGCAGCGCCGCGACGCTCTCCGGCGTCGGCACGTCGACCATGAAGTAGGTGATCACGAACGCGATCGCCGGGACGACGAAGAAGACGCCGACGCACGCGTACGCGACCCGCCGGATGATCTTCCAGCGGCGCTTCTTCCGTTGCGCCGGGGTGAGGACCTTGCGGCCCTTCTCGTCGAGCTCCTCCTGGGGCCCGACGTCGTCGGCGAACTCGTCGAAGCGGTCGTCGTCGTACGGCTCGTAGGCGTCCTCGGTCCCGTTGTGCGCGTGGTGGGTGATGAGATCCGGCTCACGTTCGGGTTCCGGGTCCGGACGCCGTCCGGCCGGCGGAGGCTGCCGGAAACCCTGCGGCGGCGAGCCGGGCGGGCCACCGGGACGTCGTCCGGGCGGCTGGCGCCGGTCGGACGCGCCGCTCTGGCCGCGTGGTGCCTGCGGACGTCGTGGCTGGTCAGCGGGCCACTGCCGGCCACCCTCGTCGCCGGCGGGCCAGGCCGGGCCGCCCTGCCCGGGGTTGCCGCGGGGCGGGGTGGCGCGCCGGGGCGACTCACCGGGCCACGCCGGTCCCGCGTCTTCACCCGGCCACTGGGCGCGACGGGGTGCGTCTGGCTCCTGGTTGGGCCAGGAGCGGTTGTCGTCGGTCACGGACGGTCCTCCCGGATCAGTCCCCGCAGGGGGTCTGACCTGCGTGTTGCGATGGTCGTACGGTGGCTCACCGGCCCGCGGTCCTTCGCGGACCCGCCGGTTCCCCTGTGCCCAGGACGTATGACCGGACCAAGTGGTTCCAGTGGCACGCCCGGCACACTTCGACGTCGTACACGGTGAACTCGGCGAACGAGCCCGCCATCCTGGCCAGCTCTTCCGGTGTCCTGGCCGAGCCCGCCACGTGCTTGAGCTCGTCGCCGTACACCCAGGACACCAGGGTCAGCGGCTCCTGGCGGCAGATCGGGCAGGGCTGGTCGCCGTCCCGGCCGTGGAACTTCGCCGCTCGCAGCAGGTACGGGCTCGCGTCGCAGGCCTCGTGGCTGCCGACGCGCCCGGAGCGGACTTCGGCCAGCAGCGCACGGCGCTGCAGCGCGTAGTCCACGACCTGCCGCTGGTTAATCACGAGGACAGAGTACGGGCTCTTCCTGTGGCGTCCACGCCCCCTAGCGCCCGCAAGCCCGGGACCGGGGCGGACACGCCGGACGTTCGATAACTCTCCGGTGAATTTCGACCCTGATGGGTAGTGAGCGGAGGTTAGCTTCGCCACTTCGATGTATCGGCGCGATATAGTGGCTGAGTAGGTTGGATCGAGGCGCTCGTTCGGAGCAACGCGGGTGGTCTCGGTTTGTTCCCGAAAGGGGGTGCGGTGTGCTGGAGTTCGCGATCCTCGGTCTTCTGCACGAAGCGCCCATGCACGGGTACGTGCTGCGCAAGCGGCTGCACGAGACGCTCGGCACGTTCCGGACGTTCTCGTACGGCTCGCTGTACCCGACCCTGCGGAAGCTGTTGCGGGCCGGGTACCTGGTCGAGGAGCTGGACGAGGCCGACGACCGGGCGTGGTCGCGGCGCGGACGGCGGGTCTACAAGCTCACCGCGGAGGGCAAGGAGCGCTTCGGTGAGCTGCTCGGCGACGCCGGGCCGCAGACCTGGGACGACGAAGGTTTCGGCGTCCACCTGGCCTTCTTCTCGCGGACCCCGGCCGACGTGCGGATGCGGATCCTCGAGGGCCGCCGCCGCCGCGTCGAGGAACGCCGTGAGGGCATGCGGGCGGCGCTGGCCAGGGCCGAGGAGAAGATCGATCGCTACACCCGCGAGCTGCACCGGCTGGGGCTGGAGACCAGCGAGCGGGAGGTGCGCTGGCTCAACGAGCTGATCGCGCACGAACAAGCCGAACGGCAGGGTCCGGAGACCTGAGCCGCCCGGCCCGGGCCGCAGCGTCGCGGCACCAGACCTACTGAACAGACACGGATTGAAGGAGAAACCCCCATGGGCGAGAACCGCCGCGTACGGGTGGCCATCGTGGGCGTCGGCAACTGTGCGGCGTCGCTGGTCCAGGGTGTCCAGTACTACCGCGACGCGGACCCGGCCACCCGCGTCCCCGGTCTGATGCACGTCGACTTCGGCGGCTACCACGTCCGCGACATCGAGTTCGTCGCCGCGTTCGACGTGGACGCCAAGAAGGTCAGCCGCGACCTGTCCGAGGCGATCTTCGCCTCCGAGAACAACACCATCAAGATCGCCGACGTGCCGCCGCTCGGCGTCACCGTCCAGCGCGGCCACACCCACGACGGGCTCGGCCGCTTCTACCGCGAGACGATCGAGGAGTCCGACGAGACCCCGGTCGACGTCGTCGCCGCGCTGCGCGAGGCGCAGGCCGACGTGCTCGTGTCGTACCTGCCGGTGGGGTCCGAGGTGGCCGACAAGTTCTACGCCCAGGCCGCGATCGACGCCGGCGTGGCGTTCGTCAACGCGCTGCCGGTGTTCATCGCCTCCGACCCCGAGTGGGCGCAGAAGTTCACCGACGCCGGCGTCCCGATCGTCGGTGACGACATCAAGTCCCAGGTCGGGGCCACCATCACGCACCGCGTGCTGGCGAAGCTGTTCGAGGACCGCGGCGTCCAGCTCGACCGGACGATGCAGCTCAACGTGGGCGGGAACATGGACTTCCTGAACATGAAGGAGCTCGAGCGGCTCGAGTCCAAGAAGATCTCCAAGACCCAGTCCGTCACCTCGCAGGTCGACCGCGAGCTCGGCAAGGGCAACGTCCACATCGGACCGTCGGACTACGTGCAGTGGCTCGACGACCGCAAGTGGGCCTACGTCCGGCTCGAGGGCCGCGCGTTCGGCGACGTGCCGCTGAACCTGGAGTACAAGCTCGAGGTGTGGGACTCGCCGAACTCGGCGGGCATCATCATCGACGCCGTGCGCGCCGCGAAGATCGCGCTCGACCGCGGCATCGGCGGCCCGATCCTGTCGGCGTCGTCCTACTTCATGAAGTCGCCGCCGGAGCAGTACGACGACGCGACCGCCCGCGACGCCGTCGAGAAGTTCATCCGCGGCGAGGTCGAGCGGTAGGAACTGCCGTCGGAGGAGGCCGTCACCGCTGGTGGCGGCCTTCTTCGCGTGGTGCACTAAACCGGTGGGGCGGGGCGGGCGTTGGCGGGGTGTGAGTGCGAGTGTGGGCGAGAGCGTGCCGGGGGACCTGGGCGCGCCGACCTTCCACGACCTGTTCCGGGAGTACTTCGGGCAGATGACCCGGCTGGCCCACCTGCTCGGCGCGGACGACGCGGAGAACGTCGCGCAGGAGGCGTTCGTCAAGCTCCACCAGCGCTGGGACACCCTGACCGACCACACGCGCGTGGCGGGCTACCTCCGCACGACCGTGGTGAACATGTCGCGGTCGCGGACCCGGCACCTGCGCGTCGTCCGGCGGACGCCGCAGGACCGGCCGCCGGACGAGCTGTCGGCCGAGGTCCGGGCGGTGGCCAACTGGGAGCACCAGCAGCTGCGGGCGGTCCTGGCGCGGCTGTCCCGGCGGCAGCGCGAGGTGCTGGTGCTGCGGTATTGGCTGGACCTGAGCACGGCGGCCATCGCGGAAACGCTGGGCATCTCGCCGGGCACGGTCAAGGCTACGACGCACCACGCGATGGAGAACCTGCGCAAGCACCTGGGGGACGACCTGGGAGGTGAGCGATGACCGACCTCGAACGCAAGCTGGCCGAAGCACTGCGCGAACAGGCCCGGGAGGTCTCGCCCGACCTCGAGCTGGCCTGGGCGGAACAGCAGCGCCGGCAGCGGCGGCCGTCGCGCCGCCGCCGGGCCGCCGTCTGGGTGGCTCCGCTGGCCGCCGTCCTGGTCGTGCTGACCAGCGTGTCGATCGCCACCCAGGTCAACACCGCCCAGCCCCCGCCGCCGCAGCCCGCGACGCAGCCGGGGCAGGAGCTGGTGCTCGCCAAGCCCGTGATCTCCCCGGAGAACCTGGTCGGCGGGGACGAGCCGGTGGCGCTCACCGACTTCGCGGGCCAGACGAACGCGTGGACGTCGTACGCGGTCAACCCGGCCGACTTGTCGGGGCGGCCGTGGTTCTGCGTCGAGACGTTCCTCAAGGGCACCACGCACGGCGGCACCGGTTCGCAGTTCGGCATCGAGTCGCCGTCGTGCGTCCCGCGGTCGGACCGGGTCGTCCGGGCCGGGTACGTGGGCAAAGACGGCGGCCCGCTGCCGGCAGGCAAGGCGGTCATCCTGGTCAGCGCCGAGGTCCGGGGCCTGCGCCTCTACGACGCGGCCGGCGACCTGAGCCCGGCGAAGGAGGTCGGTGCGCTGGGGCGGGACCGGGTGTTCCTCGCCGACGTCAAGCCCGGTTCGCCGCCGGTCCGCTACGAGGTCAACCCAGACCAAGCGCACCCGGCAAGCCGGTGATCTCCTCCACCACCGCCGTCGCCTGCTTCAGCACCTCGGGGTCGGGCGGGAAGTGCGGGTTCGGCACCGCATAGACCGCCATCTCCGCCGCCAGCGCGGACCGCAGCCCGTTCGTCGTGTCCTCCACGGCCGCGCAATCGCCGGGCGCCACGCCCAGGAGCTCGGCCGCCCGCAGGTAGACGTCCGGCGCCGGTTTCCCGGCCCCGACCTGTTCGGAGGACACCGCCGCTCCCACCGGCAGGCCGGTCACGTCGAGGAACCCCTTGATCAGGATCACCGGCGACGAGCTCGCGATCGCCACCGGCCACCGCGCCGACACCTGCCGGACGACGTCCACCGCGCCGGGGATCAGCGGTGGCTCCGCCGCGTACCGCGCCGCCATCCGCTTGACCACGACCGTCGCGATCTCGGCCGGGGTGGTCCGGGCGCCCAGCTCCTCGACCAGGTACCGCGCCCACTCCGGCGTGCTCATCCCCTGCAGGGCGCGCGTCGCCTCCTCGCGCCACGTGCCGCCGTGCTCGGCGACGACCGCCCGCCGCACCTCGTCCCAGATCCGCTCGGAGTCCACCAGTACGCCGTCGAGGTCGAAGATCACCGCGTCCATGGCCCGAGCCTAACCTGTGAGCGGACTTACTTAGCCACCCTTACTAATTTTTGTTAGCCTAGCTAAGTGACTTCCGCGATCACCGATCTCGCCCACCGGCTGCGGCCGCTGGTCTTCCGGCTCTACCACCAGGTCCGCCGCCAGACCCCGCAGCTGACGCTGACCCTCACCCAGGGTTCGGTGCTGAGTGAGCTGGTCAACGGCGGTCCGCGGCGGATGTCCGCGCTGGCCGAGCTGGAAGGGGTGCGGCTGCCGTCGATGACCGACGTCGTCGGCCGGCTCGAACGGCTCGGCCTCGCGACCCGCCGCCCGGACCCCGCCGACGGCCGCGCGGTGCTGGTCGAAGTCACCGACGAGGGCCTGCGCTTTTACGCCGAACTGGTGACGGCTCGCGAGGAATTCCTCCGCGAGCGGCTCATCGCGATGGACGAAACCGACCGCGCAGCGATCGATGCCGCCCTGCCCGCTCTCGCCAAGTTGCTCGTTGACACCAAGAAGGAGGAACTGATCAGCGATGAGCGCTGAACACCACTCGAGCCTGCTGGACGCGGTCAAGGGCCAGCCCAAGCAGGTGTGGATCACCGCGTTCGCCGCGGTCATCGCCTTCATGGGGATCGGCCTGGTCGACCCGATCCTGCTGTCCATCGCCAAGGGCCTGGACGCGACGCCGTCCCAGGTCACCCTGCTCTTCTCGTCCTACCTCGGCGTCCAGGTCGTCGCGATGCTGGTCACCGGCGCGGCGAGCGCCCGCTTCGGCGCCAAGCGCACGGTGCTGGCCGGGCTGACGCTGATCGTCGCGGCCACCGCCCTGTGCGCGGCCGCCGGGTCGATCGAGCAGCTCGTCGGGCTGCGCGCGGTCTGGGGCCTGGGCAACGCGTTCTTCATCGCGACCGCGCTGTCGGTGATCGTCGGCGCCGCGACCGGCGGCCAGTCCGGCGCGATCCTGCTCTACGAAGCCGCCCTCGGCGTCGGCCTGTCGGTCGGCCCGCTGCTGGGCGCCCTGCTCGGCAGCATCTCGTGGCGCGGCCCGTTCCTCGGCACCGCGATCCTGATGGCCGGCGCGCTCGTGCTGTGCGCGGTGTTCCTCAAGAGCGACAAGCACGAGCAGCGGACGCCGGTCAGGCTGCTCGACCCGCTGCGCGCGCTCAAACACACCGGCCTGCTGCGCACCTCGGTCGCCTCGGCGCTGTACACGGCCGCGTTCTTCGCCGTGCTGGCCTGGTCACCGTTCGTCCTCGGCTGGAGCGCGATCGCCGTCGGCCTGGTGTTCTGCGGCTGGGGCCTGTGCGTCGCGGTCGCCGGGGTCGCGCTCGCGCCGCGGCTGGCCGCTCGGCTCGGCGAGCGGCACGCCGCCGCGGCCGCCGTCTTCGGGTACGCCGTGCTGATGCTGGTCCTCGCCGTGCCGAGCAAGCCGGTGCTGGTCGCCGGGATCATCGTCTCCGGGCTGGTGTCGGGCCTCCTGAACACGCTGTTCACCGGCACCGCGATGTCGATCAGCGACGCGCCGCGCCCGGTCGCCAGCGCGGGCTACAACTTCTGCCGCTGGCTGGGTGGCGCGGTCGCCGCGACGCTCGTCGGGCACGTCGCCGAGTGGTTCGGCTCGCCGCAGGCGCCGTTCGTCGCCTCGGCCGTGCTGTGCGTCGTCGCGGGGGCGCTGCTCTCGCTGCGGGAGAAGAAGGCGGACCCGCACACGCTGCCGGAAGAAGCGGTGCTCGTCGGCGAAGAGTTCTGAGTCACACCCGTACGGAGCAGCAATACACCCGCCGTTCACCTGTATGTCGTGAATGGCTGGTTTGGGAAGCTTACGGTCGGTTCGTTCCCGAACTCCCACCATGGAGGCCTCGTGCCCGACCGCCTGCTTCCCCTGCTGCCCGTCCACCCCGGCGGCCGTTCCCCGGTCACCTGTGAGTACCGCTGCGGCAACGCCTGCGCCCACCCGGAGGCCAACGAATCCGGGAACGAGTACTTCGGCGACGTCGTCAAGGACATCTCGCGCCGCCGGGTGTTCAAGGCCGGCGCCGTGATGGCCGCCGCCGCGGGCGGGTTCGCCGCCCTGTCCGGGACGGCGGCGGCCTCGCCGCTCCGGAAGCCGCAGCCCCGGCCGCGTCCGGTCCCGGGCACCGACTTCACGCCGGTCCCGCCGAACAAGCTCGACGCGGTCAGCATCCCCGACGGGTACGCCCAGCGCGTCGTCGTCCGCTGGGGCGACCCGGTCGTCGCGGGCGCGCCGGAGTTCGACTTCACCAAGCAGACCGCGGCCGCGCAGGCCAAGCAGTTCGGGTACAACAACGACTTCGTCGGCCTGATCCCGCAGGACCCGCTGGGCCTGTCGAACCTGCTCGTGGTCAACCACGAGTACACGACCGAGGTCCACATGTTCCCGGCCGGCCAGTACGACCCGGCGAACCCGACCGAGGAGCAGGCGAAGATCGCCTGGGCGGCGCACGGCCTTTCGGTGCTGCAGGCCCGCCGCGACCCGATCCACGGCGGCCTGGAGGTCGTCCCGAGCCGGTACGGCCGCCGGATCACCCTCGACACGATCTTCGAGGTCCGCGGCCCGGCCGCCGGCTCGAAGTTCCTCCGGACGTCGGCCGACCCGACCGGCCGCAAGGTCCGCGGCACGCAGAACAACTGCTCCGGCGGCGTGACGCCGTGGGGCACGGTGCTCTCCGGCGAGGAGAACTTCGACCAGTACTTCGCCAACTCCGACAAGGTCACCGACCCGGTCGCGGCGGCGCGGCTCAAGCGCTACACCGTCGGCACCGGGACGAGCACCCGCAAGTGGGAGCGCTTCGACAAGCGCTGGGACGTCGCGCAGGAGCCCAACGAGCCGAACCGGTTCGGCTGGGTCGTCGAGATCGACCCGAACGACCCGAACTCGACGCCGGTCAAGCACACCGCGCTCGGCCGCTTCAAGCACGAGGCCGCGAACATCAAGATCACCGCCGACGGCCGGGTCGCCGTCTACTCCGGCGACGACAGCCGCTTCGAGTACATCTACAAGTTCGTCTCCAAGGGCAAGTACAAGCCGGGCCACAGCGCCCACGCGCGGCGGCACAACTCGGCGCTGCTCGACGAGGGCACGCTGTACGTCGGCCGCTTCACCGGCGACAGCCCGGCCGCGGAGATCGACGGCACGGGCAAGCTCCCGGCCGACGGCGAGTTCGACGGCCGCGGCGAGTGGATCCCGCTGGCCAGCGGCGACACGTCCTTTGTGGACGGATTCACCGCCGAAGAGGTCTACGTCTTCACCCGCCAGGCCGCGGACAAGGTGGCGGCCACGAAGATGGACCGGCCCGAGGACATCGAGCCGAACCCGGTCAACGGCCGGGTCTACGCGGCGCTGACCAACAACAGCGACCGCGGCGCGGCGGGCAAGGCCGGCGTCGACGAGGTCAACCCGCGCAACGGCAACAAGAACGGGCACGTCCTGGAGTGGGAAGAGGACCGCGGCGACGCGGCGTCGACCCGCTTCGCCTGGCGGCTGCTGCTGGTCTGCGGCGACCCCGCGGCGGCCGACACCTACTTCGGCGGCTTCCCGAAGAACCAGGTCAGTCCGATCTCCTGCCCGGACAACGTGGCCTTCGACCGGCACGGCAACCTGTGGATCGCCACCGACGGCAACGCACTCGGCGCGAACGACGGCCTGTTCTCGGTGCCGGTCACCGGCCCGGAGCGCGGGCACGTCAAGCAGTTCCTGTCGGTGCCGGTCGGCGCCGAGACGTGCGGCCCGGTCGTCACCGACAACCTGGTCCTCGTCGCGGTCCAGCACCCCGGGGAGAACGCGGCGAGCTCGGCGAACCCGACGTCGCACTGGCCGGACGGCGGCACCGCCCAGCCGCGGCCGGCCATCGTGTCGGTGTGGAAGAAGGGCCGCTTCGGGCTGCCCGGCCGCATCGGCGAGCGCTGACGCACCGGCCCGCACCCGCCGAGGTTCACTCTTAAGTGGACGGTCTTCGGCCGGTGCGGGCCCGTTCCCCGCGCCATAGTCGAGAGGTGATCTTCTCGGGGCGCACGGTGGCGGTGGCGGTGGTGGCGATCGCGGCGGCGGTCGTGCCCGCGTCCGCGTCCGTCGCCGAGGACGCGCCGCCGGTCTGCGGGGGGCTCGCGGCGAACCCGAGCGTCGAGCTCATGGCGCGCAACGGCGCCCCGGACGGGTACGTGTTCGCCCCGGCCGCCCCCGTCCCGCCCGGCACGCCGGCCGCGAAGGTGCCGAAGCTGCTGACCGAGCCGGACTTCGCCGTCGACGGGCAGCGGGCGGCGTTCCTCCAGACGCCGGACGGCAAGACCAGCACCGCGTACCAGACCGAGCGGTTCGTCCCCGGCGGCGTCTACACCCTCGGCGTCTGGACCGCGTCCCGCGCGCCGCGCTACGAACCGGCCACCGGCCTGCGGTTCTACGACGCCACCGGCACCCAGATCCAGGAGACCAAGCTCGTCGCCGACCACTACGCCGGCGACGGCACCCTCGTCCGGCAGGAATTCCCGGCGGCGACGGCGCCCGCGAAGGCGGCCGCGGTGAAGTTCTTCGCCACGAGCACCCTCGACCGGCTGCACTGGGACTGCGTCGACCTCCAGCTCGCCGCCTACTCGGTCAAGAAGGAAGTGCAGAACCCGGCGACCGGCGCGTGGGCGTCGTTCGCGACGGTCACCGCGGGCGAAACCGCGCACTACCGCATCACCGTGACCAACGAGGGCACCCAGGACCTCACCGGGATCACCGTCCAGGACCCGTGGTGCCCCGGGGCGTTCGAGCCGTTCACGCTGGCCGCGGGCGCGAACCGGCAGCTGACCTGCGACCACGCGGACCTCACGGTGGCCGACAACGGGCACGTCAACACGGCGAAGGTGACCGGCGTGCACTACGCGGGCGGCACGCTCGGCGACAAGACGGCGTCGGCCACGATCACCGTGCTCCCGCCCCCGGCCATCGCGAAGATCGGCGACTTCGTCTGGGCGGACCGCAACCGAGACGGGCTGCAGGACCCGGACGAACCCGGCGTCGCCGGGGTCAAGGTGACGCTGAAGGACGGCGCCGGCGGCACGGTCGGCACCGCGACGACCGACGACCAGGGCAAGTACGGCTTCGAGAAGCTGAAGGACGGCACGTACCAGGTCTGTTTCGCGGTTCCGGCGGACTTCACCGTGACCCGCCGCGACGCCGGCAGCGAAGAGCGCGATTCGGACGCCGACCCGGACGGCTGCACCGCGCCGCGCACCGTGGGCGGCCCGTCCCACGAGGACCTCGCGGTGGATCTCGGGCTGCTGTCGCCGACGAACCGGATCGGCGACTTCGCCTGGGCCGACACCGACGGCAACGGCCTGCAGGACGCGGGCGAGCCGGGCCTCGCGAGCGTCAAGGTGGTGCTGAAGGACGCGAGCGGCAAGGAAGTCGCGAACGTGGTCACCGCCCCCGACGGCTCGTACGGCTTCGACGGCCTGGAAGACGGCACGTACCAGGTGTGCTTCACCGCGGACGGCCACCACCCGGCGGCCAAGGACGCGGGCGACGACACCCGCGACTCCGACGTCGACCCGGCGTCCGGCTGCACGGACCCCCGCACCCTCGGCGCCGGAAAGCGCGAAGACCGCACGGTGGACGCCGGGTTCGCCGCTACGGTGAGGTCATGACGGATCTTCCCCTGGCCCTGGTGACCGGCGCCTCCCGCGGAATCGGCGCGGCGATCGCCCACCAGCTGGCCCCGACCCACCGGGTCCTCCTCGGCGGCCGGGACGCCGACGCACTCGCCGCGCTGGCGAAGGAGCTCCCGGGCGCGAAGCCGTGGCCGGTGGAACTGACGGACCCGGCGTCGCTGGCGGCGGCGGTCGCGGACATCGCGTCCCTGGACGTCCTGGTCCACTCGGCGGGCGTCGCGCGCCTGGGCCGCATCGAGGACGCGTCGGCGTCGGCGTGGCGCGAGAACTTCGAGGTCAACACCCTGGCGGTGGTCGAGCTGACCCGCCTCCTGCTCCCGGCCCTGCGCGCGTCCCGCGGCCACGTGGTGGTGATCAACTCCGGAGCCGGCCTGAACGCCCGCCCGGGCTGGTCCCCGTACGCGGCGAGCAAGTTCGCGGCCCGCGCCTTCGCCGACGCCCTCCGCGAGGAGGAGCGCGACATCCGCGTGACATCGGTCTACCCGGGCCGCACGGACACGGAGATGCAGCAGGCGATCTTCGCGGGCGAAGGCCGCGAGTACGACACGTCCCACCTACTGAAGGCGGACTCGGTGGCCACCGCGGTGCTAACGGCGGTGTCAGCCACCCCGGACGCCCACCCGACGGAGATCATCCTCCGCCCGCGTTAGGCCCGCTCGGTGCCCGCCACCCCGAAGCCCGATTGTGACTACGGCCGGTGGTGCCGGGTCAAGGCGGGAAAGCGTGCCTTGACC
>NZ_JBSFNC010000217.1:0-11862 GCF_053586895.1 Amycolatopsis sp. NPDC003731
GTCATGGGAGCCTTCGGCACGCTGGACCGTGAAACCGTCGTTCGTTCGACCTCCGTCGACCAGCTGGACCTGGCCGCCGGCCACCGCGCGGCTTACCCTGAACCGGTGGAAAGGCGGCCTGTGTGAGCGAGAGCGTCGGCGAACGCCTGCGTGAGCTGCGCACCGAACGCGGGCTCACGCAGCGCGAACTCGCCGGGCCGCAGTACTCGGCGGCGTACGTGTCGTCGGTCGAGACCGGCGCGCGGACGCCGTCGGGCGACGCGCTGCGGTTCTTCGCCCAGCAGCTCGGCATCGACCCCGACGAGCTGCTCGGCGGCCGGTCCCCGCGGGAGCTGATCGAGCTGGACCTCGAGCTGATCGAGACCGCGGAACGGTTCCTGGCCGGCGACGCCCGCCGCGCGACCCCGCGGATGCAGCGGATCCGGCGGCGCGCCGAGCGCCTCGACCGGCCGCGGCAGGCCGGGATCGCGCTGCTGTGGCTGGCCGGGTATTCGACCGGCGACGTCCGCACGAAGTACGTCTCGGACGCCGAAACGGCGCTCTCGGGTGAGCCGCCGCCGGTGCGGGCGATGGTCGTCCCGCTGCGCGCGGCCGTGCTGACCGGCTGGGGCGAGGTGCAGTATTCGGTGCACCTGCTGGAAACCTGCCACGCCGAGCTGCTGCGGGACGGCTACCCGCAGCCGTCGATGCTGCTGACGCTGCGGGCCTGCCTGGCCGAGCGGCACCTGCGCCAGGGCGACCTGGAACGGGCGGCCGAGTACGCCGACTCCGCGCTGCGGCTCACCCGGGGCAGCCCGGCGGTGCTCGCCGAACTGACCCGCAGCCACGTCGAGGTCTGCCGCAGTCACCTGGCGGCGGACCGGTTCGCCGACGCCGCCGCCTCGGTCGCCGCGGCGTACGACCTGATGCAGGAACGGGCCCTGCACCCCGCGATGGCGTACTGCCTGCTGGCCCGGGCCCGGGTGCGCGGCCGGTCGGGCGACGTCGAAGGGGCGCTGGCCGACCTCGCGGCGGCCCGGGAGACGGCGTGGCCGGACGACGTCCCGGCGATCACCGTCGAGCTCGCCGGGGAGTACCTCGCGGCGGGCCGGCTGGAGACGGCGGCGGCCCTGCTCGACCAGATCCGCCCGGTGGTCGTGGCGGGCACGCCGCTGGCCGCGGAGCTGCGGCTCCAGCTCGGCTCGCTGGCCAAGGCCCGCGGGGACGCCCGGCGCGCGGCCGAGGACCTGCGGGCCGCCGTCGAGCTCGCCACCGGGCTGGGCGCGCGCGGGGTGCTCGTGCGCGCGCTGCGGCCGTTGAGCGAGTTGCTCGGCGAGACCGGGAAGCAGGCGGAGGCGGCGGACGTGCTGCGGAATGGCCTGCTCGCGCTGGGTGCGGAGGACGGGTAACCGGTTTCTGAGCAGTACTAACGAATCCCGATGATCGAGACCGTCCGGCGTTCGGATGGTGTCGCCGACAATCCCTACGAAAGTCGTTCCGACGCGGAACGCGGCGAGAATCCCCTGCTGCAGCGGGGTTTGTACGAATTGATTCGATAATCCGGAACGCGTCGTTGGTCCGTTCGGCGCATTGACGCCCGGTTGAGCTGATCCTTTACTCGGATGCGTCCGGACGCATACCTGCTGTTAGCACGCCGGACACGTCTCCCCTTTCCCTTACCGGACCTCGATTCTGCCTTCATGGAAGGAAGACCTCGATGACCCATCGTGGGTTCAGCACGGGCTTGGCGGCCGCCGCCGGGCTCGCCATGACGCTCGCGTTACCGGTGACCCCGGCGAGCGCAGCGCCCCAAGCACAGCCCGCCGCTCCGGAAGCGGCCGCCGCCCGCGCCGCCGACCAGGCGGCCGCCAGCGGTCTCGACGCCCTGCGCCGCGGCCCGGCCGAATCGTTCCAGCGCGTCGGCCTGACCGCCGGCGGCGGTGGCCTCTTCTACGGCGCTTACCAGCGCACCTACCAGGGCCTGCGGGTCGTGGGCGGGGACGCGGTGGTCGTCGCCGACGGCGCCGGCCGCGTGCGCGGCACCAGCGCCGCGGAGACCGCGGCCATCACCGTGGGGACGCAGGCGCTGGTCGACGCGGCGAAGGCCGCCGCCACCGCGCGCGCTCAACTGCCCACTGTGGACAGTGTGAGCACGCCGGAGAAGGTCGTGCTGGCCGGGGCGAGCCCGAAGCTGGCCTACGAGGTCGTCGTCGCCGGGCGCACCGCCACGGCACCGAGCAACCTGCACGTGTTCGTCGACGCGGCGACCGGCGCGGTGCTCGACAAGCGGGACGACGTGAAGACGTTCTCCTCGGGTGCGCGTACCCAGGCCCAGCCCGCCACGGTCAACGTGGCCGGCACCGGAAACAGCTACTACGTCGGCAACGTCTCCATCGACACGACGCAGTCCGGCAGCACCTACACGCTGCGCGACCCGGGCCGCACCGGCATCAGCTGCGGCCGCGAGGGCGGTTCCGTCTACAGTGGACCGGACAACAACTGGGGCAACGGCTCCGGCACGGACCTCGAGACCGGCTGCGTCGACGTCCTCTACAGCGTCCAGACCGAGTGGAAGATGCTCGCCGACTGGCTCGGCCGCAACGGCATCAACGGCAGCGGCACCGGCTACCCGGCGTCCGTCGGCCTCAACGACGTCAACGCCTACTGGAACGGTTCCTCGACGCACTTCGGCCACTCGCAGGACAACCAGCGCCAGGCCACCTCGATGGACGTCGTCGGCCACGAGTTCGGGCACGGCATCTTCCAGTTCACCCCGGGCGGTGCCGGTTCCGGCAACGAGAACGGCGGCATGAACGAGTCGACCGGTGACATCTTCGGCGCGCTGACCGAGGCGTACGCGAACAACGCCAAGGACACCCCGGACTACGAGGTCGGCGAGGGCGTCAACCTGGTCGGCCAGGGCCCGATCCGCTACATGTACCAGCCGTCGAAGGCAGGCGACCCGAACTGTTACTCGTCGTCGATCCCGAGCACCGAGGTGCACGCGGCGGCCGGCCCGCAGAACCACTGGTTCTACCTGCTGGCCGAGGGCTCGAACCCGGGTGGCGGCAAGCCGGCCAGCCCGACCTGCAACAACTCGACCGTCACCGGTCTGGGCATCCAGAAGGCCGGCAAGATCTTCTACAACGGCCTGCTGAAGAAGACCTCGTCGTGGAACCACAAGGCCGCCCGCAAGGCGACCCTCGAAGCCGCGATCGCGCTCTTCCCGGGCAGCTGCGTCGAATACAACACCACCAAGGCCGCGTGGGACGCCATCTCCGTCACCGCCGCGAGCGGTGAGCCGACCTCGTGCAGCGGCGGCGGGCCGGACTTCTCGGTCGCGCTGAACCCGGCTTCGGGTTCGGTCCAGCCGGGCGCCTCGGCGACCACCACGATCAGCACCGCGATCACCTCGGGCGCGGCGCAGTCGATCACGCTGTCCGCTTCGGGCCTGCCCGCCGGCGCGACCGCGACGTTCAACCCGGCCACCATCTCCTCGGGTGGCTCCTCGACGCTGACCATCGCGACGTCCGCGTCGACCCCGACCGGCAGCTACCCCGTCACCATCACCGCCGACGGGGCCAGCACCGACCACACCGCGACCTACACGCTGTCCGTCGGCACCACCGGCTCGTGCGCCGCGGTGACCAACTCGACCCGCTTGAACATCCCGGACTACCCGGCGAGCGCGGTCAACAGCACCAACACCGTCAGCGGCTGTGCCCGCAACGCGTCGGGCACCACCAAGGTCGAGGTGCACATCACCCACACCTACCGCGGTGACCTGGTCCTCGACCTGGTCGCGCCGGACGGCACGGCGTACCGGCTGAAGAACTCCAGCAGCGACTCCGCCGACAACATCGACACCACCTACACCGTGAACGCCTCCTCCGAGGCCGCCAACGGCGCGTGGCAGCTCCGCATCCGAGACGTCGGCCCCGCCGACACCGGTTACCTGTCCTCCTGGACGTTGACCGTGTAACACGCCCCACCCGTGAAGGCCGCACCCGCCAGGTGCGGCCTTCACGGCCGTTCTCCCCAACCCCCACCGAAGGAATTCACCGCCATGAAGTGGAAGACACGACTCGGCGCCGGGGTCACCGCCCTGGCGACCGTGCTGGGCGTCGCAGCCGCGCCCGCGGCCACCGCCGCGCCCGCCACGGCGCTCGCCGCGCCGGACATCTCCCTGGCCAACGTCAAGGCCCACCTCAACCAGCTGCAGACCATCGCCAACAACAACGGCGGCACGCGCTCGCCGCGGGGCGGCGGGTACGCGGCCTCGGTGTCCTATGTGGAAAACCTGCTGAAGAACGCCGGCTACACGACCAGCCGGCAGACCTGCACCAGCTGCATCGGGCAGTCGCAGAACCTGATCGCCGAGTGGCCGCAGGGCGACGCGAGCCAGGTCATCATGCTCGGCGCGCACCTCGACAGCGTGAGCGCCGGCCCCGGCATCAACGACAACGGCTCGGGCAGCGCGTCGATCCTCGAGGTCGCGCTGACGCTGGCCCGCACGAACCCGGCGATGGCCAAGCGCGTCCGGTTCGGCTGGTGGGCCGACGAGGAGTCCGGCCTGGTCGGCTCCAAGTACTACGTCAACAACCTGCCGAGCAGCGAGCGCACGAAGATCAAGACCTACCTCAACTTCGACATGATCGGCTCGAAGAACTGGGGCTACTTCGTCTACGACGACGTCGCTTCGATCAAGGCCGTCTTCGACGAGTACTTCGGCTCCATCGGCATCCAGACCGAGGGCGACAGCGAAGGTGACGGCCGGTCCGACCACGCGTCCTTCAAGAGCGCGGGCATCCCGGTCGGCGGCCTGGCCACCGGCGCCGGCGACATCAAGAGCTCGGCGCAGGCGCAGAAGTGGGGCGGCACCGCGGGTTCGCCGTTCGACAACTGCTACCACCGCGCCTGCGACACGACGTCCAACATCCCGGACGCGCCGCTGGAGAAGAACAGCGACGCCATCGCCTACGCGCTGTGGAAGCTGGCCGTCGGCACGCCGCAGGGCAACGACTTCTCCGTGTCGCTGAACCCGACGTCGGGCACTGTCCAACCGGGACAGTCGCTGCAGGTCGCGGTCAGCACCGCGACGACGTCCGGCTCGGCGCAGTCGATCTCGCTGTCCGCTTCGGGCCTGCCCGCGGGCGCGACGGCGTCGTTCAGCCCGGCCACCGTGCAGTCGGGCGGCTCCTCGACGCTGACCATCACGACCACGTCGTCGACACCGACCGGCACGTTCCCGGTCACGGTGACCGCGGACGGCGCGAACGCCGACCACACGGCGACGTTCTCCCTCGGCGTCGGCAGCTCGTCGTGCGCGCCGGTGACCAACTCGACGCGGCTGGACATCCCGGACTACCCGGGTGCCGCGGTGAACAGCGCCGCGAACGTGGCGGGCTGCGCGCGCAACGCGTCCGGCACCACCAAGGTCGAGGTGCACATCACCCACACCTACCGCGGTGACCTCGTCCTCGACCTCGTCGCGCCCGACGGCACCGCCTACCGGCTGAAGAACTCCAGCAGCGACTCCGCCGACAACATCGACACCACCTACACCGTGAACGCCTCCTCCGAGGCCGCCAACGGTGCCTGGCAGCTCCGCATCCGAGACGTCGGCCCCGCCGACACCGGTTACCTGTCCTCCTGGACGCTGACCGTCTGACCGGCCGCTCGGGGGCGTCCTCCGCGGGACGCCCCCGAGTTGTCTAGACCACCCGTTCGTAGGTAGTCACCGGTTCCCCGCGGCGCTTATGTTGGGCGGACACGCCGCGTCCACCCTTCAATGACGATGGGAGCCGGGATGTCCGGTCGCTTGTTCGCAACCCTGCTGGCCACGGTATTGGCCGTCCCGCTGTTCGTCTCGGCCCCCGCGCAGGGGGCGGTGCAGGCCGACACGTGCGCGGTGAAATCACGGCCCGCCGGCAAGGTCCTGCAGGGGTACTGGGAGAACTGGGACGGCGCCGCCAACGGCGTCCACCCCGGGCTGGGCTGGATCCCGATCACCGACAGCCGGATGGCCCAGCACGGTTACAACGTCATCAACGCCGCCTTCCCGGTGATCCGGTCCGACGGGACCGTGTTGTGGGAGAACGGGATGGACGCCGGTGTCAAGGTGTCCACGCCGGCCGAGATGTGCGCGGCGAAGGCCGCGGGCGCGACGATCCTGCTGTCCATCGGCGGGGCGGCCGCCGGGATCGACCTCTCGTCGTCGGCGGTGGCCGACCGGTTCGTCGCCACCGTCGTGCCGATCCTCAAGCAGTACAACTTCGACGGGATCGACATCGACATCGAGACCGGGCTGACCGGCAGCGGGAACATCAAGACGCTTTCGGCGTCGCAGAGCAACCTGATCCGGATCATCGACGGCGTGCTCGCGCAGATGCCCTCGAACTTCGGGCTCACGATGGCGCCGGAAACCGCGTACGTGACCGGCGGCAGCATCACCTACGGCTCGATTTGGGGCGCGTACCTGCCGATCATCAAGAAGTACGCGGACAACGGCCGCCTGTGGTGGCTGAACATGCAGTACTACAACGGATCCATGTACGGCTGCTCCGGCGATTCCTACCAGGCCGGGACCGTGCAGGGCTTCACCGTGCAGACGCAGTGCCTGAACAACGGCCTGGTCGTCCAGGGCACGACGATCCGCGTCCCCTACGACAAGCAGGTCCCGGGCCTGCCCGCCCAGCCGGGCGCGGGCGGCGGGTACATGTCGCCGAGCCTGGTGTCGCAGGCGTGGCGATCGGTCCCGGGCCTGAAGGGCCTGATGGACTGGTCGATCAACTGGGACGGCTCGAAGGGCTGGACGTTCGGCAACAACGTCAAATCCCTGCAGGGCCGGTAGGTCAGGAGTCGCCCGCCGGGATGGGGTCGTTGTACTCGCCCGGCGGGCCGGCGTATTCCCGGCCGCCGGCGTCCGGGAAGGGCCACGGGTTCGGGACGCAGCCGTGCAACCCCAGCGTCTGCTGCTCCATCACCGGCGCCGGCTTGCCCGGGCCGGGGCACAGCTCGTGGCCCTGGCCCAGCCGGTGGCCGGTTTCGTGGGTGACCATGTACTGGCGGTAGACGTCGAGCGGGGCGCCGTAGTCCGGGACGGCGTTGGCCCAGCGGGCGACGTTGAGCACAACGTTGCTGCCGTTGCGGCAGGAGGTGTAGCTGTCCGGGGTGCCGCCGCACAGCTTGTCGCGGCTGGCCGGTGTGGCGAGGTAGAGGGTGAAGTCGGCGTTGTCCTGCGGGCCGACCTGCTGCAGCCGCCACTGCCCGCCGGCGGTCCAGCCACGCGGGTCGCCGAGGATGGCGCGGATCTTCTTGGCGAATTCGCCGGGCCCGACGCCGTCGATGTCGGTCTCGATGGCGATCCGGTAGCGCATCAGCCGGCCCGACGTCCCGGCGACCTCGTCGCTGCCGGGGGTGAACATCCACTGGCCGGACCCGGTCCGCGGGAAGCTGATGGCGACCTCGACGGGCGGCGCGCTCTGCGTCACAGGCTCCCGCTCGGCCGGCGGCGGCGGGACCGAGGTGGCCTCGCCGATGGCGGTGAGGACCGGCCCGGCGGCGGGCGCGGCCACCGGCTGTCTTTCCCCACCGCACCCGCTCACCGCCAGGACGAGCACGGCCACGGCCGCGGCTCGTCGAGCGGTTTTCGGCATGGGTCCTCCCGGGTGCGCGGCTTCAGAAGGACATACGGACCGCGGCCGGGAAAAGTTGCGGTGACCTGCGGTCGCGCAGCGTCACCGCAGCTCAGGCCGCCGGATGTGACCACGACCACAGCACCCGCTGCGACGTTCGGGGCAGCGGGCTCAGCTCAGGAACTTGCGCAGCACCTCGGTGACCTGGCGGATCTCCGCCGTCCGGACGTTCTCCTGCTTCGTGTGCGCCAGGGTCGGGTTGCCCGGGCCGAAGTTCACCGCCGGCATGCCGCGCGCCGCGAAGCGGGCCACGTCCGTCCAGCCGAGCTTGGCCGCCGCGCGGCCGCCGGCCGCCGCCACCAGTTCCGCCGCCGCCGGGGCCGACAGGCCCGGCAGCGCTCCCGGCGACAGGTCCACAACGGACAGTTCGAACCCGGCGAACACCTCGCGCAGGTGCCGCTCGGCCGCCGCCGCGTCGCGGTCGGGGGCGAAGCGGTGGTTCACCGTCAGCACGGCCGCGTCCGGGACCACGTTGCCCGCGACGCCACCGCTGATCGACGTCGCCTGGAGGCCTTCGCGGTAGGTCAGGCCGTCGATGTCGACGATCCGCGGCGTGTACTCCCCCAGCCGCCGCAGCGGCTCGGCCAGCGCGTGGATCGCGTTCTCGCCCATCCACGCCCGCGCGGTGTGCGCCCGCTTGCCCGAAAGCCGCAGCTCGACGCGCATGGTGCCCTGGCAGCCGGCCTCGATCACGCCGTTCGACGGCTCGCCGACGATCGCCAGGTCGCCGGCCAGCCACTCCGGCAGCTCGCGCTCGATCCGGCCGAGGCCGTTCTTGACCGCTTCGACCTCTTCGTTGTCGTAGAAGACGAAGGTGACGTCGTGCTTCGGCGAAGGCAGCGTCGCCGCCAGGTGCAGGAAGATCGCGTCGCCGCCCTTCATGTCGACCGTACCGAGGCCGTGCAGGATTTCCTCGTCGCCGGAGCCTTCGCGCCGCGACGGGAGGTTGCCGTTCTCCGGCACGGTGTCCAGGTGCCCGGCGAGCACGACCCGCGACTCGCGGCCGAGGTTGGTCCGCGCGAGGACGGCGTCGCCGTTCCGGACGACCTCGAGGTGCGGGGCCTGCGTCCGCAGCGCGTCCTGGACCGCGGTCGCGATCTCCGCCTCGGCGCCGGACACGCTGAAGATGTCCACCAGCGCTGCGGTCAGGTCCACCGGATCGGCGTGCAGGTCGAGGCTCATGACCCGCACGCTACCGTGGGGGTGTGCGTAGGTTCGGAGTCGCCGTCGGCGGCGCGGTGCTGGTCCTGGTCCTTTCGGGCTGCGGGAAAGAGGCCGGTCCGACGCCCCCGCGCCAAGGCGGCGAGCCCGGTCCGGACGCGCTGCCGACCAAGCTCGACGCGCTGACCGTCGACCAGTGCTACGCGAGCCCGCGCACCCAGCTGCCGAAGGGCTGTGAGAAGTACGTCACCGAGGTCGGCAACGTGCCGGGCGCGGCCCGCAAGCGCGCGGACGACCGCGACCCGCAGCTGACCGCCGAGGCCGGCAAGCTGGACCAGGCGGTCGGGGAGTTCCGGAGCGCGGGCTGCACGACCGTCCCGGCCGCGGGCGGCCCGTGTTCGCAGGCGCTGGTCGACATCGCCGCCGCTCTGTCGGGCCTGAAGAAGCAGGTAGACGCGCGGCCCACGAGTGGTTGATCGCCGTCACTCGACTACCGTGTCGGGCGTGAGTGAGCAGAGCCCGAACCCCGAAACGACCGGCGCCAGCGGCGTCGGGCTGGCCACCGTCACCACCGACGGGACGGTCCTCGACACCTGGTACCCGCACCCCAAGCTGGTCGAGGGGGGCACCCCCGGCACCGAGCGCCTGAGCGCCGAAGAGGCCACCGAGCTGCTCGGCGAAGCCGCCGCGGCGCTGCTCGGCCCGGACACCGACCGCGGGGTCGAGGTCGTCGCCGTGCGCACCACGATCGGCAAGCTGGCCGACGCGCCCGCGGACACCCACGACATGTACCTGCGGCTGCACCTGCTCTCGCACCGGCTGGTCCGCCCGCACGGCCAGAACCTCGACGGCATGTTCGGCCTGCTGGCCAACGTCGTCTGGACCAACCACGGCCCGTGCCCGGTCGAAGGCTTCGAGACGACCCGGCTGCGGCTGCGGGCACGCGGTCCGGTGACCGTCTACAGCGTCGACAAGTTCCCGCGGATGGTCGACTACGTCCTGCCGTCGGGCGTCCGGATCGGCGACGCCGACCGCGTCCGGCTCGGCGCGCACCTCGCGTCCGGCACGACCGTGATGCACGAGGGTTTCGTCAACTTCAACGCCGGCACGCTCGGCGCGTCGATGGTCGAGGGCCGGATTTCGGCCGGCGTGGTCGTCGGCGACGGCTCGGACGTCGGCGGCGGCGCGTCGATCATGGGCACGCTGTCGGGCGGCGGCAAGGAAACGATCTCGCTGGGCGAGCGCTGCCTGATCGGCGCGAACGGCGGCGTCGGGATCTCGCTGGGCGACGACACGGTCGTCGAGGCGGGCCTGTACGTGACGGCGGGCACGAAGGTCGTCGTCGAGGGCAAGGTCGTCAAGGCCCGCGAGCTCAACGGCATCTCGGGCGCGGTGTTCCGCCGCAACTCGGGCACCGGCGCGGTCGAGGTCGTGCCCCGCACCGGCTCCGGTGTCGAGCTGAACGCGGCGCTGCACGCCAACGATTGAGCACGATCGTTCACCTACTATTCATGAGGTGACCACCGAATCGTTGCGTCGCACGCCGGCCGAGCTGGGCTTGCCGGACGCGCCCGTCGAAGCGCGTCCGGCCGACCCGGCCGGCCACCACGTGCGGGCCAAGCTCGACCGTGAGATCCGCGCGCTGCTCGCGCACGAACCGGGCACGCGCTCGGGCGCGGATCCGGAGGACCTGCACCAGATGCGCGTCGCGCTGCGGCGGATGCGCAGCGTGCTGAAGCTGTCCGGCGAGCTGGTCGGCGACGGCGCCGAGCCGGTGCGCGCGGAGCTGGGCTGGCTGGGCCAGTCCCTCGGCGAGGTGCGCGACTACGACGTGCTGATCGGGCACCTGCGCGAGGTCATCGCGGACTTCGAGGTCCGCGACCAGGCCCCCGGCCGCCGTCTCGTGTCGAAGTTCGTCAGCGAGCGGGCCACGGCGAAGCGGCGCCTGACGCGGGCGCTGTCGAGTGCCCGGTATTCGACGTTGCTGCGCGAGGTGAGCCTGCTGACGCGGGCGGAGACCGTCCCGCTGTCCGACCGGCCGCACGACCTGATCGCGGGCCTGGCGAAGCCGCACCGGAAGCTGGCGAAGGCGGTCGGTGCGCTGCCCGCGGACCCGCCGGACGACGACCTGCACGCGCTGCGCATCCACGGCAAGAAGCTGCGTTACGCGGCGGAGCTGGCCCAGACGTCGGCGAAGAAGAAGCAGGCGCCGAAGATCAAGCGGCTGCTGAAGGCGACGAAGGACTTCCAGACGGTGCTGGGCGACCACCAGGACGCCGTGATCGCGGCCGAGCGGATGCGTTCGGTCCTGGAGTCGGCGGACGGCCCGATGGGGTTCGTCGCGGGCCGCATCGCCGAGCGCGAGCTGGCCCGCCGAGCCGAGGCCCGCGCGGCTTGGCGGAATTCCTGGGCCGCGGTCGACGCCGCCGCCAAGGCCCTCCACGCCTGACCGCACCCCGCCTCGCCCGCGCCCGCGCCCCGCCTCGCCTCGCCCGCCCCCGCCCCCGCCCTGCTCCGCCGCGCACTCGGCCTCGCCCTCGCCCCACCCCGCTCCGCCCCGCACCCCGCCCGCGCCCCACTCCGCCCGCGCCCCGCCCGCGCCCCGTCCCCGCCTCACCCACGCCCCACCTCGCCCCCGCCCTGCTCCGCCCCCGCGCCCCGCCTCGCCCTCGCCCGCGCCGCACCCCCTCCCCGCCTCGCCCGCGCCCCGCCTCACCTCGCCCGCGCCTCGCCCACGCCCTGCTCCGCCCAGCGCCCCCGCGCCCCACCTCGCCCACGCCCCGCCCCCGCCTCGCCTCGCCCGCGCCCCGCCTCGCCCACGCCCCGCTCTGCCCCGCGCCCCACCCTCGCCTCCCCCGCGCCCCGCCCCCGCCCCCGCCTCGCCTCGCCCCGCCTCGCCCGCCCCCAAGGTCGCGAATGACTCATTCGGGACCTCCCACCCGGCGGCGAGGACGAGCAGCACGAACAGCGGGACTTCGGAACCCGAGGCGCCGAAGACGGCGAGGCCGCCGGCGCTCGCGGTGAG
>NZ_JBSFNC010000218.1:0-11689 GCF_053586895.1 Amycolatopsis sp. NPDC003731
TCGACCCCTGGACGTTGCCGGCGCGGCTCGACCCGCGCTGACAACGTTGTCACCACCCGTTCTGCTTGTCCGACAACGTTGTCGCCCGGCGGGAATGCGTGCGACAAGGAGAGGAAGGGTCATGTCCAGACCATTGGCCGGCCGGGTGCGCGCGGCCGCGCTCGCCGCGGTGCTCCTCGGCGCGGGGCTGGCCGCGCCACCAGCCGGCGCCGCGACGCTCGCCCTCACCCAGTACGTGAATCCCTTCATCGGCACCGACAACAGCAACTCGCCCAACCCGGTGCCCGGAGGTGCCGGCGGCAGCACCTACCCCGGCGCCGTCGTGCCGTTCGGCATGGTGCAGTTCAGCCCGGACACCCCGACCGCGTCGCCGTCGGGGTACCGATACAGCGACACGAGCATCGAGGAATTCAGCCTCACCCACTTCAACGGCGCCGGCTGCGCCAACAACGAAGACCTCGGCCTGCTGCCGATCACCGGCGCGATCGGGACGTCGCCGGGCACCGGGTGGACCGGGTACGCGGGCCGGTACACCAAGGCCAACGAGTCCGCCGCGCCCGGCTACTACAAGAACAAGCTCGACAGCTACAACACCACCGTCGAACTGTCCGCCACCCAGCGGTCCGGCTTCATGAAGCTGACCTACCCGAACACGACATCCGCGCGGCTGCTCGTCAACACCAGCCGCAGCGCCACCGGGTCCCGCAGCGGAAGCATCAGCATCAGCGGCAGCCAGCTCACCGGTTCGGTGACCGGCGGCGGGTTCTGCGGCTCGTCGAAGACTTACCAGATCTTCTACGTCATCCAGTTCGACCGCGCGCCCAGCGGGTTCGGCACCTGGCTCGGCGGCACCGTGAACGCCGGCTCCGCGAGCACCAGCGGCACGAACTCCGGCGGCTACGTCACCTTCGACACTTCGAGCAACACGACCGTGCAGGCGAAGATCGGCATCTCGTTCGTCAGCCTCGCCAACGCGCAGGCGAATCTGGCCGCCGAGAGCCCCGGCTTCGACTTCGCCGGGATCCGCGGCGCAGCCGACACGAGCTGGAACAACGTCCTCAACCGCGTCCAGGTGACCGGCGGGGCGACCGCGGACCTGCAGAAGTTCTACACGGCGCTGTACCACGTCTTCCAGAACCCGAACATCGCCAGCGACACGAACGGCCAGTACCGCGGGTTCGACCAGGCGGTGCACACCGCGTCCCACACCGTCTACCAGAACTACTCCGGCTGGGACATCTACCGGTCGTGGGCCGCGCTGATCGGGCTCGTCGCGCCGAACGAGGCGAGCGACATCGCGAAGTCCATGGTGCTGGACGGCCAGCAGGGCGGGTTGCTGCCCAAGTGGTCGCACAACAGCAACGAGCACTTCGTGATGACCGGTGACCCCGGCCCGATCATCGTCGGCAGCATGTACGCCTTCGGGGTTCGCGGGTTCGACACCGCGGCCGCGTTGACGCTGATGGACAAGAGCGCCAGTGGCGGCACCACGCAGGGTCAGGCGATCCGCGGCCGGGAAAGCGGCTACCTGAGCCGGCACTACGTCTACGAGGACCCGTCGGACTCGCTCGAGTACTCGGCGTCGGACTTCGCGGTGGCGCAGTTCGCGAAGGCCGTCGGTGACACCACGAAGTACAACACCTACATGCAGCGCGCCCAGTGGTGGCAGAACGTGTTCGGCCCCGACTCCGGCTACATCCAGCCGCGGGGCAGCACGGGCACCTGGGCGTGGCCGGTCGTGCCGTCGAGCAACAGCGGCTACACCGAGGGCAACCCGTCGCAGTACACCTGGATGGTGCCCTACAACTACCAGGGCCTGATCAACCTGATGGGTGGCCGCCAGACCGCCGTCCAGCGGCTGGACCACCACTTCACCCAGCTCAACGGCGGGCTCACCCAGCCGTACTTCTACATCGGCAACGAGCCCGAGCACGGCGTGCCGTGGGCGTACAACTACGCCGCCCACCCGCAGGGCACCAGCTCGGCGGTGCGGCGGGTGATGAACGAGTCGTTCACCACCGGCCCGGGCGGCCTGCCCGGCAACGACGACCTCGGCGCCACCTCGGCGTGGTACGTCTTCGCCGCGCTGGGGATGTACCCGGCCACGCCGGGCGCGGACGTCCTGGCCCTGCACGGCCCGCTGTTCCCGGCGGCGTCGATCATCCGGCCGTCCGGGACCATCCAGATCACCGGGAGCGGTGCGGGCCAGGGCGCGCAGTACGTGCAGAGCGTGAGCGTCAACGGCGTCTCGACGACGAAGTCGTGGATCCGCTACGGCGACATCGCGGGCGCGTCGACGCTGAGTTACGCGATGGGCTCGTCGCCGAGCGCGTGGGGCACTGGCACCGCTGACGTCCCGCCGTCGTACAACGACGGGTTCACGCCGCCGGCCGCCGCGCCGGAGCTCGGCACGAACCTGGCGCTGGGCAAGGCGGCCACCGGCTCGGCCACCTGCAACTCGACGGAGACTCCCGCCAAGGCCGTCGACGGCAGCCTCGCGAACAACAGCAAGTTCTGCAGCACGGCGGCGACGAAGTTCCTCCAGGTCGACCTCGGGTCGGCGCAGAACGTGTCCTCGTTCGTGGTCAAGCACGCCGGTCTCGGCGGCGAGACCACGGGCTGGAACACCGGCGCCTTCACCATCCAGACGTCGACTGACGGCTCGACCTGGACGACGGTCGCCTCCGTCACCGGCTCGCGGGCGAGCCGCACGTACCACCCGATCACCACCCGATCGGCGCGGTACGTGAAGCTCAACCTGACCACCCCGGCCAACGACGGCAACGGCGCGGCCCGGATCTACGAGTTCGAGGTCTACCGCTGATCCGATGGCTCGCGGGCGCCGGGCGCGGTGCCCGCGAGCCACTCCTCGCGGGTGATGCCGTACTCGACTTCGCCGTGCTCGCTGCCCGGGGCCCGCTCGTGCTCCGGGAACTCCTCGAAGTAGGTGCGGACGAACGTCATCCCCAGTTTTTCCATCACGCGGCGCGAGGCCTTGTTCACCGTCATGGTGAACGCCGTCACCCGGGTGACCCCCAGTTCGGTGAAGCCCTTCGCGAGCAGTGCCGCCGAGCCCTCGGTGCCGTAGCCCTTGCCCCACGCCTTCCGGTGCAGCCGGTAGCCGAGTTCGGGCTGGTCCGGCGGGTCGCCCGGGCGCGGGCGGAAATGGAACCACCCCAGGAAGTCGCCGGTGCTCTTTTCGATCGCCGCCCAGAACCCGTAACCGGGGAACCGCTCGTAGTAACCGAGGAACGCGGGAAGATCCAGGGTGACGATCTCCGTGCGGTCCGCCGGCTGTCCCCCATTGAGGTACTTCATCACGGCCGGGTCGTCGTAGAGCTCGAAGAGCGCGTCCGCGTCGTTCTCGGTGAACCGGCGGAGGATCAGCCGATCGGTTTCGAGGAATACGTGCATCGGATGATGCTGGCAGTGACCCCAGTGCGTGGCAAACGTGTTTACGCCGCGGTGGCGAAAACCTCGCCGAGCGCCCGCGATCCGGCGTCGGTGAGCAGCGCGGGCACGCGCTCGCCGCACTTGCCGGGGTGGGCGGGTGCGATCAGGCCGAGCCGCGCGAGCCGATGCACGGTGGACTGGTCGCAGCAGCTCAGGCCGTCGATGAAGAGGTCGGGCTCGCAGCTGCAGCTGATCTCGGCGTGGCCGCCGGCCACGGCTCTCAGTGTGGCGCGCTCACGGTGGTTCAAATCGGTGATCATGGCGGCGCCTCCTTCCCGTCGTGCTCATTAGACGCCCCGCCACCGACAGTTTCCGCCTTTGAACGTGCGAACCCGGGTATTTCAGGGGTGCACGTAGGGGGCGGCGTGTCGCGCCGTTCCGGGGTCATCCCCGGATACCCTTACGGGAGCGGTTCAAGCGTCGTCTTCCGCAGGTGCCGGAAAACGATCGACGTCCGGAAGCCGACGATCTCCCGGCGCAGCGCGAGCCGGTCGGTCAGGAATGCGTGCAGCGCGTCGATGTCCGGCGTGGTGACTTCGATCAGGAAATCGTCGTTTCCCGCCGTGACGTACACCGAGAGCACTTCCGGGAGTTCGGCGATCGACCGCTGGAAGGAATCGATCACCGCCCGGCTCAGCGGCCGCACCTGCGCCGTGACGAGCGCCCGGACGCCGCGGTTGAGGCTCGGCAGGTCGATGTCGGCGTGGTAGCCGCGGATGACGCCGCGTTCGCGCAGCAGCCGGATGCGCTCGAGGCACGTCGAGGGCGCGATGCCGACCTTCCGGGCGATGTCCCGGTTGGTCTGGCGGGCGTCTTCCTGCAGCAACCGCACGATCGCCGAATCAAGTTCGTCCAGCACCGGGCCCTCCGTAGCCTCGCCGAATTTCGTTCGGCAGCCCATCCCGACTGCCGACTTTCACCCTAACTTCGGCGCTCATGACCGCACATGAACAGCTGGTAGTCCGCCGAGGCCGTCGATCCGGCATCCCCACGATGGTCGCGATCCACTCGACCGCGCTCGGCCCCGCCGTCGGCGGCTGCCGGTTCAAGCCCTACGCCACGCTCGAAGAAGCCATCGGCGACGTCCTCCGCCTGTCGGCCGCCATGACCGCGAAGTGCGCCGTCGCCGGCCTGGCGTTCGGCGGCGGCAAGAGCGTCATCGCACCCGAGCCGGGCCGCGTCCTCTCGCCCGAGGAGCGCCGCGCCGTCCTGCTCGACCACGCCGACCTGATCGCCGAGTTCGGCGGGGCCTACCAGGCGGGCCCGGACGTCGGCACCGGTCCGGCCGACATGCTGGTGCTCCGCGAAGCGTCGCCGTACGCGTTCTGCACGCCCGAATCCGCGGGCGGAACCGGTTCCTCCAGCGGGCCGACCGCCCTTGGGGTGCTCGCCGCGCTAAGGGCGGCGGCCGGACCGGACCTCGTGGGCCGCCGGGTCGTGATCAGCGGCTACGGCTCGGTGGGCGCCCACCTCGCGGCGAGCCTGCACGCCGCGGGCGCCGACGTCGTCGTCTCCGACATCGACGCGGGGAAACGGCCCGGGGCCGAAAAGCTGGGCCTGACCTGGGCCGAGCCGGAGAAGGTCCTGACCCTCACCGCCGACGTCGTCATCCCGGCGGCGGTCGGCGGAGTGCTCGGCCCGGAGACGGTGGCCCGGCTCGACACACCGCTCGTCGTCGGGCCCGCCAACAACCAGCTCACCTCCGACACCGTCGCGGACGACCTCGCTGCACGCGGCATCGTGTGGATCCCGGACTACGTGGCCAGCGCGGGCGGGATCCTGTACACACTTTCGCGCGAGGCCGAGGGCTTGGACCACGAAGCCGCGCTCGCTCGCGTGGAGACGATCGAGGACACCGTGCGCACCCTCCTCGAGGCCGCCGCGGCCAACGCGACCACTCCGCTGCACGAAGCGGCCGCGCTGGCGCGATACCGGCTCACTTCTGGTGCGGAGCGACGTACTCCTTCGCTTCCGGAGCTTCGAACAACGGCTTGACGTACTTGACGCCGCCCTCGGCGGAGGCATCCGGCGTCGCCGCGTACACCTGGCGCGTCGCCGGCGTTCCCGGCTTCGAGAAGTCGAGCGCCGCGACCAGGTTGTCCGTGCTCGCCGACGTCGTCTGCTTCAGCGCCGCGGCGATGCCGTCGCGCGTCAGGTCCTTGTTGTCGCACGCCTTCTTCAGGACCGCGCCCCACACTTCGCCGACCGCGTAGCCGTACGGGACGCCGCCGTTGGGGGTTTCCTTGTACGCGGCCTTGTACTTCGCCGCGACGTCCTTCGCCTTCGGGATGTCCGCGGAGAACGGCACGCTGCTCGCCACGACCGTCAGCTTGTCGAGCGCTCCGGCGGCCGGGCTCTTCAGCAGCGCCGGGTCGAACGTCGGGTTGTTGCCCAGCACCGGGACGTTCAGCCCGAGCGCCTTGTTGGCCCCGACCGTCGAGCCGGTCTGCGTCGGCGTGGTCGTCAGCACGATCACCTTCACGCCTTCGCCCTTGAGGCCGGTGACGACGTTGGTCAGGTCGCTGTCGGTCGAGGTGATCTTGACTTCCTTCAGCGTCAGGTTGTGCTTCTTGGCGTAGAACTGCGAGCCGCGCAGGCCGTTCTTGCCGTACTCGCCGTCGATGTAGATGTGCCCGATCGTGTCGCCGTCCTTCAGCTGCCCCTGCTCCTGCAGGTACGACAGACCGTCGATGATCTCCAGGTCGTAGGTCGTCCCGACGATCATCACGTACGGGTTGTCGAGCAGCTCGGACGACCACGACGCGGGCGCGGCGGTCGTCTTGTCCGAGGCCAGGTTCTGCTTCAGCGCGGCCACCACCGGTGAGCCCAGCAGCTGCACGAACCCGAGCACCTTCGGCTCGATCTGCGGGTACAGCGTCTTCGCCGTGTCGGCCTTGTAGCCGTGGTCGACCTCCTCGAGCCTGACCTGCCGCCCGCACACGCCGCCGGCCGCGTTGAAGTCCTTGGCCCACAGCTCGTTGCCCTGCGTGACGCCGAGGCCGAGGTTCTTGAACACGCCGGACTTGTCGGTCATCACGCCGAGCGTCACCTCGTTCGCCGTCACCCCCTTGCCCGTCTTGACGCCGGAGCTGTCCGGGCCCGACGCGCCCGAGTCGTTCGCTTTCGTGCTGCACGCCGAGAGCGCGAGGACGGCCACCAGCGCCGCCGCCAGGTGTGTGCGTTTCATGGTTCCTCCGGGGGTTGACGGCGAGGCCGGGTGAGCCGGCGGCCGATCGCGGCGAGCCCGCCCGGCTCGAACAGCACGACGAGGATGATCGCGGCGCCGTAGACGAACGAGCTGACCAGGACCGGGGTCAGCGCGCCGTCGCCGGTGCCGGAGAACCAGCCCAGGTCGGCCGAATACAGGGCGAGGACCTGCGGCAGCCCGTTGACGATCAGGGCGCCGACCAGCGCGCCGGGGACCGAGCCGAGGCCGCCGATGATGACCATCGCCAGGTAGGCGATCGAGACGTTGATGCCGTAGGTGCCGAACTCGCTCTCGTCCGGCTTGAGGATGTCGAACCACAGCACGGTCATCGCGCCGGCGAGGCCGCCGTAGGCCGAGGAGACGGCGAACGCGCCCGCCTTGGCCCGCAGCACGCTGACGCCCATCACCGCGGCCGCGGCCTCGTTGTCGCGCACCGCCCGCCACGACCGCCCGACCCGCCCGCGGACCGCGCCGCGGGCGATCACGAACGCGAGCACGGTGAGCAGCAGGAACAGGTACCACATCCGCTCGGCCTGGCGGATCGGCACGCCGAGCAGGGTGATCACCGGTCCGTCGTCGGTGAACGGGAAGCCGAACAGGGAGAACGGCGCCGGCGCGCGCCCGGTCGACGTCCCGCCGGTGAGCTCTTCCGCGGACTGTCCGAAGTAGAGGCCCAGGAAGACCAGCGCCAGCGAGGCGACGCCGAGGTAGATCCCGCGCAGCCGGCCGGCGACCGGCGCGAAGGCCAGGCCGAGCAGGGCCGCGACGACCACCGCGCCGAGCAGCGAGAGGCCGGGGTCGAGGCCGAGGCCGACCACCCGGTCGTCGCCGGCCGGTCCGGAGAGGACGGTGTAGGCCGTGCCGCCGGCGAGCAGGAAGAACGCGTGGGCCAGGGAAAGCTGCCCGGCCTGGCCGACCACCAGCGTCAGCCCGATCGCGCCGACCCCGCCGATCATCATGTACTGCCCGGCCTTGAGCCACGCCGCGTCGAGGTACAGCGGCAGGGCGAGCAGGACGACCAGCAGCGCGAGGGAGACGACCCGGCGGACCAGCCGCGCCGGGCTGCGGCGTGGGTGTGGCGGCGCGGCCGTTTCGGCTGGGGTGTCCACTTCGGACACGGCTTGGTCAGACACGGGTCCGCTCCCTCGTGCCGAACAGCCCCGACGGCCGCACCACCAGGACCACCAGCATCACCAGGAACACCGCGCTCTTCGAGAAGTCGAACGAGACGTACTGCGCCGACAGGGCCTCCGCGATCCCGACGACCAGGCCGCCGACGACCGCGCCCGCCGTCGAGTCGAGACCGCCGAGGATCGCCGCGGGGAAGGCGGCCAGCGCGATCGAGTGCGTCCCGCGGGAGAGCCCGGCGCCGGAGAAGTCCTGCGTCGCGATGAACAGCACGGCCACCCCGGCGAGCAGGCCGGCGACCAGCCACGCGGTCGCGGTGACGCGCGAGCTGCGGATGCCCATCAGCGCGGCGGCCTCGCGGTTCTCCGCCTGCGCCCGCATGGCCACGCCCCAGTTCGAGTACTTGAAGGCCAGCCAGAACGCCGTGATCAGCACCGCCGCGACGGCGAGCGCGACCAGGTGCGTGCGGAACAGCGTGATCCCGCCGAGCCGGAACGGCTTCGCGTCCCAGGCGTCGCCGAGGAAGGGCAGCGTGACGCCGAGGCGGCGCACGATCTCCTCGGTGATGATCACGTCGACGCCGATGGTGAGCAGGGCCAGGCTGTTCGCGTCGGCGTGCCGGGCGCGGGCCAGCAGCAGCCGCTCGACCAGCAGGCCGAGCAGCCCGGCCGAGACGATCCCGGCGAGCGACGCGCCGGCCCAGCCCAGCGCGTCCTTCGACACCACGACGAGGTAGCCGCCGAAGAGCACCAGCGAGCCGTGCGCGAAGTTGACCACCTCGGTGGCCTTGAAGATGATCACGAAGCCCAGTGCCAGCAACGCGAACACCGCGCCCTTGCCGAGGCCGTTCACCACGAGCTGCAGGAAAGTGTTCACGCTGCCTCCGTGCCCAGGTAGGCCTTGATGACGTCCGGGTCGGACTGGACCTGCGCCGGGGTGCCGTCGGCGATGCGCCGGCCGAAGTCGAGCACCGTGACCCGGTCGGCGATGCCCATCACCAGGCCCATGTCGTGTTCGACGAGCAGGATCGAGATGCCGAGCTCGGCCCGGATCCCGCTGATGGTGCCGGCCAGCTCAGCGGTCTCCGCCGCGTTCATCCCGGCCGCCGGCTCGTCGAGCAGGAGCAGCACCGGCTCGACGGCCAGCGCGCGGGCGAGGTCGACGCGCTTGACGACGCCGTAGGGGAGCGCGCCGACCGGAGTGTCGACGACCGCTTCGAGCCCGAGGAACGCGCAGATCTCCCGCGCGCGCTCGGCGTGCCGGCGTTCGGCGCGGACCGTCCACGGCAGCCGCAGCCCGGCTTCGAGGAACCCGCCGCGGGTGAGCGCGTGCCGGCCGAGCATGACGTTGTCCAGCACGGTCGAGCCGGGGGAGAGGGCCGCGTTCTGGAAGGACCGCCCGACGCCGAGCCCGGCCAGCTTGTGCGGCGCGAGGCCGGTGAGGTCGGTGTCCCCGAGCCGCACGCGGCCCGCGTTGGCCCGGTAGAGACCGCTGATCACGTTGAAGCAGCTGGACTTCCCGGCGCCGTTCGGCCCGATCAGCGCGTGCAGCGAGCCGGGGGTGACGGTGAAGCTCACGTCGTCGAGCGCGCGGATCCCGCCGAACCGGAGCGAGACGTTCTCGACCCGCAGTTCCGGCGGCGTCATCCGGCCCACCTCGACAGGGTCCGGCCCGCCAGGCTCCGGCGCGCGGTCGCCGCCTCGGCTTCGGCGGTCTCCGGCGATTCGGCGTGCCCGCCGAGGTAGAGCCGCTGGACGTCCTGGCTGGCGGCGAGCTCGGCCGCGGTCCCGGCCAGCGCCACCCGGCCCACTTCGAGGACCACGGCGTGGTCGGCGACGTTCAGCGCCATCACGGCGTTCTGCTCGACCAGCACGACGGCGGTGCCCTGGTCGTGGATTTCGCGGATGGTCCGGCCGATCTGCTCGACGACCTTCGGCGCGAGACCCAGCGACGGCTCGTCGAGCAGCAGCAGCTTCGGTGCGGACATCAGCGCCCGGCCGATGGCCAGCATCTGCTGCTCGCCGCCGGACAGCAGGCCCGCGCGCTGCTTGGCGCGTTCGGTGAGCACCGGGAACAGCTCGCCGACCCGCTCGCGTGCGCCGGCCCGCTCGGCCGCGGTCCGGGCGCCGATGCCGCCGGCCCGCAGGTTCTCCTCGACGGTCATCCGGGCGAACACCTGCCGCCCTTCCGGCACGCCGACGACGCCGAGCCGGACGATCCGGGCGGGGTCGAGCTTGCCGAGCGCGTGGCCGGCGTAGCGGATCTCGCCGGCGTCGATCGCGCCCCGGTGCATCCGGAGGGTGCCGGAGACGGCCCGGAGCAAAGTGGACTTCCCGGCCCCGTTGCTGCCCAGCACGGCCAGCACGCCGTCGGCGGAGACGTCGAGATCGATTCCGTGCAGGGCGGCCGTCGACCGGCCGTACCGCACCCGCAGGCCACGCACGGTCAGCACGAACTCACTCCGGAACGCAAGGGGCCTCCTCCGCTCGTGTGACGTGAGTCACGGTCGGTGGCGGTCATCCTGCGATCAGACGTGGCTCTCGGACACCCCCACCTGGAGACCCCGCGGGCTACGAAACGGACACGGCGGACTCCCGCAGCGCCGCGAACACGTCAGGCGAAGTCGTGCACTCGCCGAGGCGGACCGGCTTGCGATCGCCGTGGAAGTCGCTCGACCCGGTGGCGAGCAACCCCAGGTCGGCGGCCACTTCCCGGAGCCGGTCGCGGACGTCCGGCGGCTGCTCGGGGTGGTCCGCCTCGATCCCCGCGAGTCCCGCGGCAGCGAGCGCGGCCAGCTGCGCGTCCGACACCGAAGCACGCCGCTTGACCGAGCGGGGATGGGCGAGCACCGCCACACCGCCGGCCGCGCGGACCAGCGCGATCGCGTCCACAGTGGACAGGACGTGCTTGGGGACGTCCGCCCGGCCGCCGTCGGCGATCCAGTCGGACGTGAAGGCGTCGGTGACGCCCACCGCGGCCAGCGCCGCGGCGATGTGCGGACGGCCCAGCGGCGCGCCCGCGGCGATCGCCTCGACCTGCGCCAGGGTGATCGGCGCCCCGAGTTCCCGGCAGCGCTCGACCATCCGGACACCGCGGCGGACGCGGTCGGTGCGGATCAGCTCCAGCTCGTCCGCCAGCGGCGCGGAGGACGGGTCGACGAAGAGGCCGAGCAGGTGCACCTCGAACTCGTCCAGGCGGCACGAGATCTCGACCCCGGGGACGAGCTCGACGCCGGCGGCGGCCGCGGAAGCCTCGGCCAGGCCCGCGAAGGTGTCGTGGTCGGTGAGGGCGAGCACCGCCAGCCCGGCTTCGGCGGCCAGCCGCGGGAGCTGCGCCGGTGGCGTCGTCCCGTCGGAGGCCGTGCTGTGCGCGTGCAGGTCGATCATCACCCGGCCGAGGATCTCACAGCAGCCCGGCTTCGCTGGCCTTCCCGATCGCTTCGACGCGGTTGCGCGCGCCCAGCTTGTGCAGCGCCGACTGCAGGTAGGTCTTCACCGTGTTCCGCGCCAGGCCCGTCGACTCCGCGATCTCCGGGTTCGTCTGGCCCTGCGCGGCCAGCCGCAGGACCTCGTACTCGCGGCGGGTCAGGCCGCTGCGGGCCAGCGCGTCCGACCGCTGCCCGGCGTCGGGGAGGATCCGGGGGTCGACGACGCGCTCGCCGCGCAGCACCCGGCGCAGCTCGGTCACCAGCTGCGCGCCCGCCGCGTCCTTGAGCAGGCAGCCGTGCGCGCCGGACTCCAGCGCGGCCAGCACGCCCTGGTGGTCGCCGTGTGCGGTGAAGACCACGATCTTGCCCTCGGGGTGCACCCGCCGCAGCTCGGTGACGACCTCGGGCGCGAGCATGTCCGGCAGCCGCAGGTCGAGCAGGATCAGGTCCGGGGCCAGCGAAGCCACCCGCTC